>JAYOII010000121.1:0-8593 GCA_038118685.1 Opitutia bacterium | reverse complement strand
CTTTGAGCGTAGAGACTCTCGGGTTGTGGCTTGATGCGCTGGAAGGTGAGAGCAGATTGGAATTTGTCGAGCAACCTCTTCCGCCCGTTCAATTCGAAGAATTGAGGCTTCTTTCCCGCGAAACTTCAGTCCCATTTGCTCTCGACGAGACAGTCGTGTCCGCGGGAGGGCCCGAAGCTTTGAGGCAAAGAGGCTGGGAGGGGTATTACGTGATCAAGCCCTCTCTTATTCCCGATTGGAGCGAAACCATTCGATTCCTTAAGTCGGAGCCTGAAAAATCAATCGTCTCGACGGTTTTCGAGAGTCCTTTTGGGTATGAAGCTGTTTGTCGGTGCGCGTCTTATTCCACTGCGGTTGCGGGGTTGGACCGGTCTTTGTTTCAAGGCGCCGCCAATGAGTTCGTTGAACATCAGGCCTGTCCTTTGATTCCTAATGCGGTGGGTGTCCGCCAACTGAATCAACTCTGGGAATCCTTATGAGCGACCGGTATCCTCTTCGGTCGAGTCTCTGGATTGATTCCGACAATGATCCTAGTGAGCCAAGGCTCCTGTTCGCCAAACGGGTGCTTGGGTACTTTCGAGACGTCCAAGCGGTTGACGTTACCCGGGGAAAGCCGATTGATTTGTCCGAGTTGGATCTTTCCGGTTTGCCGAACGCCCAGCTCTTGTCTTTTGATACCGGCGGATCATCAGGAAAAGCTTCCCGAGTGATTCACTCGACCGATACGCTTTCCCGAGCAGTGGAAGGATTGCAGTCCAAAATCGGAATGGATCCGATTTCATCGGTTTGTTGCCTGCCATTGCATCACTTGGGCGGATGGATGCAGGTTCACCGGGCTGTACGGACGTCTGGTTCCGTCTTCTTTTGTTCCTATCGCGATCTTGGATCCGAAAGGTTGAGCCCTAAGCTCGAGGATCGCTGGTTGTCTTTGGTTCCAACTCAGCTTTTTCATCTGCTCAAGTCACCCCAAGCCTTGAAGAACCTGAGAAAAGCCAGAGGTATATTCGTGGGTGGAGCGGCCATGAGCCCAAAACTAAGCGACTTGTGCCGGAAAGAGAACCTACCTGTTTGGCCTACTTACGGAATGAGTGAGACGGCGGGTATGATAACGTTGCTTTCGGCCGATGAATTTCTCAACGGGCAGGAGGGAGTGGGAAAAGCTCTTCCTCATGCCGATTTGTGTTTGTCGGATGACAGGAGCAGAATATCGGTTCGGGCCAAAAGCCTTTGCTTGGCGAAACCTCCGGATATCTTTGGTTCGGGGGATTCTTTTCAAACCGAGGACTATGGGGAAGTCGATCGGTTGGGCTATTGGAAAGTGCTGGGGAGGGGCGACCGGGTCATCGTGACGGGAGGGGAAAAAGTGAATCCCGATTTTGTGGAGAAAGCCATCTTGAAAACGGGTTTGGTAGAGCAATGCCTGGTCATGGGCCCGAAGGATGAGCAGTGGGGGCAAAGGGTTACGGCCTACCTGTCCCCATCGGGCGTCGATTTGATCAGGATCAAAGAGCTTGTCCGGGAGGTCGTTTCGGGAGCAAACTATCCTAAGGAATGGATTCTTGCGGACGAGCTTCCTTTGTCGGAAATGGGCAAGCCCCTGACTTGAATCAAATCTTGTCTACGATTTGGTCCGCCAATCCGTATTCGATGGCCTCCTTGGCGTTCAAGTAAAAGTCACGGTCGGTATCGAGTTGGATTTTCTCCAAATCTTGCCCGGAGGTCTTTGCCAGAATGCCGTTCAACTCCTCCCTGAGTTTCTCCATCTCCTCGGCTTGAATGTTAATGTCGACGGCGGCAGCAACCATCCGGCCGGTGATGAGGGGTTGGTGGATGAGAACTCTTGAGTGAGGATACAGGAAGCGTTTTCCTTTGGTCGCGCCGCAAAGGAGGATCGATCCCATGCTCGCCGCCATTCCGGTTACGATGACCTTGATGGGGGAGCTGATCAGTTGCATTGTGTCGAAAATAGCCATGCCCGCAGTAATCGAGCCACCCGGGGAATTGATGTACAAAGTGATTTCCTTCCCTGGATCGGTGGCCTCCAAAAAGAGGAGCTTTTCAGTCAGATCTCTTGCGGATCGATCGCTTACTTCTCCCCACAGAAATATCTTTCGTTCATCAAGAAACTTGCTTTGAATCATTTCGGTGACGGAATCACGCTTTTTGTCTTTGTCTTCGCTCATAAAAATATCTGCATTCAATCTAGAAAAATTAATTCGTGGAGTCGAGCATCCGAATTCGCCTTAAGTGTCTTCCCCCTTCGAAGGTTGCATTCAACCACGCATCCACGATCTCAAGCACAAGTTCCTTTGAAAGTTGCCTTTGGCCAATGGAAAGCATGTTTGCATCGTTATGCTCTTTGGCTAGCTTGGCGGTCTCGACGGACCAACAAAGGGCGCACCTGATTCCGTTGACCTTGTTTGCCGCCATTGCCTCTCCGTTTCCGCTCCCCCCAAGCACTATTCCAACGTCGCACAAGCCTTCGGCCACGGCTTCAGCCGCAGGTCGAATGAATTCGGGGTAGTCGACGGACTCTTCGGAAAAAGTGCCGAAATCCTTGGTTTGGTAGCCTTTTTCAAGAAGGAAAGAATTGATTGCTTCCTTATAAGCGAAACCAGCGTGATCAGTCCCCAAGGCAATGCGTGTGGTTTTGCTGTCGATAGTCATCTTTAAAGCCTAGCTTGAATAGGGCGACGACGGGAAAGGACAAGAACAAAACCCGCATTGGGCTAAATTAGTCCCAATTCCATCTTTCCCTCTTCCGAAATCAGATCCTGAGTCCATGGGGGATCCCAAACGATCTCGACCACTGCATCATCAATCCCGGGAAGCTCCAAAACCTTGCCTTTTACGTCTTCGGCAATGACCGGCCCCATCCCGCAACCCGGGGCCGTCAAGGTGAGATCGACGAAGGCGACTCTTCCCTTCTCTTCTATTTGCTCAATCTCAATACGGTAGATGAGACCCAAGTCAACGACGTTGACGGGTATTTCCGGATCAAAGACGGACTTCAGGTTTTCCTTGATTTGTTCGACGCTTGCGGGTTCTTGGTTGGCATCCGGAGTTTTGGGTGCGTCGTTGCCGTTGGTTTCCCCGAGCGCATCGGCATCCTTGGCGGCTATTCTGTACATGCCCTGAAGAGTCATGACGGTGAAGTTTCCTCCAAGGCGATGGGTAACGGTGACTTTTTCTCCCCGGGACAGATTGAATTCCTCGCCATGAGGAATCAAGGTCGCCGTGACGTCTCGGGTCAGTTCTATTTCTTCTTGGCTTGTGGACATGAGTTGAAAATCCTTTTACTCGGTGAAGGAACGGACGATTCTTTCTCTGGCTTGGTCGAGCTGTTCTTCGATTCCTATCTTTTCCAACACTTCTTCGAAAAAGCCTAGGACAATCAGTCGCTCGGCGACGGAACGGCTGATCCCACGGCTCAGGAGGTAGAACAGTTCCTGGTCGTCTATCTTGCTCGTGGTCGCGCCATGACTGCATTTGACCTCGTTGGCAAGAATCTCCAGTCCAGGCATGGAATCCGCCTCGGCTTCGTTGCTCAAGAGCAGGTTTCGGTTGGTTTGATAAGAATTGGTCTGCTGGGCTTCGTTTTCAACTTTGATAAGACCCGAGAAAATCGATTTTGACTCATCGGTCAGAGCATTTTTGAAGGTGAGTCTGCTTTTCCCGTTCGGAGCCAAATGATGCTGCATGGTCCTTTGGTCGAACAATTGTTCTCTTCTTCCCAAAGTGACGGATGAGTTCTCGAAGTCAGCGCCTTCCCCGGTCAGAACCCCTTTCGATTCCACTCGGGTTTGGGCGGATCCTAGGTGGATGGCAAGGTTGCTCAGGAATGCGTTCTTCCCGACGAGCATATTTTCCAAGTTATGAAAGGAACTGAGTTCGTTTATTTCCTGTATGACGATCCTGTTGATCTTCGAGCCTTCCCCGGCCTTGATATGCGTGAGGTTGGTAAGCAGTCCTCCCGAATCACCTTCCGATGAACTGATTCTTTCGACGAGCGTTACTTCTGAAAAGGGTTCGAGCTCGATTAGATTCAAATGAAACCTTGCCTGTCCTGAGCAACTTGCCAGGTGGTCTACGAATATGGGAGAGTCCACGCGCTGGTTTTTCTCAACGGTCAAATAAAAGCCCGCTTCGGAGAAGGCTCTTGCCCACAAGAAACTTTCGTCGGCGCCTAAGTCCGGACCGGCTAGATTGGGGAGATCGGTCAATACTTTGGGGTCCTGTAAAATTATGCGGTCCAACTGCTCGAGGGTCACTCCTGTTTGATCGGGGCAATCGAAAGCAATGCTGTCCTCGGATTGAGCAAGCGCGGAGACTTTCGAATACCCGAAGCGAGCCTTGGGGGAGAAGCGCCAACGATCATCTTTGGCGTTTGCGGGCAGGCTTTTGGTTTTTTCCCAGTTTTCCCTCCGGAAATCGACAAGCCAACCTGGTTCCCAGGATCTCTTTTCTGCAAATTCGTTGAAAAAAGAGCCGGAGGAAAGAACGGAGGAACCCGATCCGGTTGGGGCTGAAGAAACGCTCATGTCCGGACGATGGTTTAACCTACGGAATCTTCCATTTCCAAGTCGATGAGCCTTTTGAGCTCGACGCTATATTCCATGGGGAATTCCCGGATAAGATCATTGACGAAACCATTCACGCAAAGACTCATGGCTTCCCCTTCGTTCATTCCTCTTTGTTGCATGTAGAAAATTTGCTCGGCGCTTACTTTCGAAACGCTTGCCTCGTGCTGAACTGAATTTTCACTGCCTTTGACCGTAATGGCAGGGTAGGTGTCCGTCTCGCTCTCACCGTTGATCAGAAGAGCATCACATTCCGTGTTGTTGCGGCAATGCTTGAGATGGCCGGGGATTTGAACCAATCCACGGTAAGAGGATCGCCCTTTGCCAATCGAAATGGATTTGGCGATCACGTTGCTTGAGGTTTCATCAGCCGCGTGCACCATTTTCGCCCCTGTGTCTTGATGCTGCCCTTCGTTGGCCAAGGCAATGGACAAGACTTCGCCGCGCGCTTTTCGGCCCCGGAGGATTACCCCCGGATATTTCATCGTAAGTCTCGATCCTATGTTGCAGTCAATCCACCTGACTTCCGCCTCCTCGTGGGCCATCGCCCTTTTGGTGACCAAATTGAAGACGTTGTTGGACCAGTTTTGAACCGTAATGTATTGAATTTTTGCTCCGGGAAGGGCAACGAGTTCCACCACGGCGCTGTGAAGGGTGGAAGTTTCGAATTTAGGTGCGGTACAGCCCTCCATGTAAGTGACTTCCGATCCTTCGTCCGCAATGATCAAAGTGCGTTCGAACTGACCGAAGTTTTCCGCATTGATACGGAAATAGGCTTGAAGCGGTTGCTCCAGTTTGACGCCAGGCGGGATATAAATGAAGCTTCCCCCGCTGAAGACCGCGCTGTTGAGAGCGGAAAACTTGTTGTCGGAGGTGGGAATGACCTTGCCGAACCATTTCTTGAAAATTTCCGGATGATCCTTGAGGCCGTCCGTGGAACCGACGAAAATCACGCCCTTTTCCTCAAGGTCGTCTTTCATCCGGGAATAGGCGGCTTCACTGTCAAACTGAGCTTCCACGCCTGCCAGGAATTTTCTCTCCTGCTCGGGGATACCCAATCTTTCGAAGGTATTCTTGACGTCGTCTGGTACTTCGTCCCAGGTTCTGCTCGGTTTTTGCCCTTTGGACAAGTAATAGCGGATGACGTCGAAATCGATGTTTTCCAAGTCCTTGGTAGCCCAATGCGTTGGCAAAGGTTTTTTCTCGAAGGTCGACAACCCTTTCATTCTGAAGTCGAGCATCCATGGGTCTTCTTCTTTGACTTCGGAAATGTATCTGACCACCTCTTGGGATAGCCCCGTTCCGGCATCGAAGGCATAGTCGGTATCGAAGTGGAAATTTCCCTTCTCCCGATCGACGTCTACGTCGGTTTGCGTCGTCATGGCAGCAAAAGAAAATCAAAGTTCATGGGCATTACAAGCAGTTCAGGCTGCAACTTCAGGGCGAATCCAATCATAACCCTTGTTTTCAAGTTCGACGGCCAAGTCCTTGTCTCCCGACAATACGATTTTTCCTTCACACATCACGTGGACTTTGTCGGGTACAATGTATTCGAGCAATCTCTGATAATGAGTGATTACGAGAAAGCCTCGGTCCGGTGCTCTCATTCGATTGACGCCTTGTGAAACTTCCTTGAGAGCATCAATGTCCAAGCCACTGTCGGTCTCATCAAGAATGCAATATTTCGGGTTCAGGATGGACATTTGCAATATCTCGCATCTTTTCTTTTCCCCGCCGGAAAATCCTTCGTTCAGGGAGCGAGAGGTGAATTTTCGATCCATGCCCAATGCATCCATCTTCTCATACAAGGATTTGTAGTATTCGACGGCCTTTACGCTTTCACCTTCAGGGAGGCGGGCCTGGAGGGCTGAACGTATGAAATTCGCTATGCTGACCCCCGGTACTTCTATGGGGTATTGAAAGGCCAAAAAAAGTCCGAGTCGGGAAATTTCGTCGGGTTCCAACCCCAAAAGCTCTTGATCGTCTAGTTTTGCGGTTCCTTCCAAAACCTTGTAGTCGGGATGACCGGCCAACACTTTGGAAAGAGTGCTTTTGCCACTTCCGTTGGGTCCCATGATTGCATGAACTTCTCCTGCCGGAAGTTCAAGGTTCAGGTCCTCCAAGATGTTTTTGCCATCGATTGAGGCAGTCAAATTTTCAATTTTAAGCGAACTCACTGTGTTGGTTGACGGTTTAGAAAAAGGTTGGGTTATTGGAGTTGGTTCGTGGATCCGACGAAAGAAAGATCAAAGTTTTCAGCCAAGAAACCTTTTGGGAGGATGGTCTTGAGGTGCTCCAAGGTATTGGGATCCATTGGCAGGTCAAAAATTTCTCCGGTTCTGGTGCACTTGAAATGGGCATGGGGGGTCAAATTCGGACAGAAACGGGTGGGGGCCCGGTCAAAGTTCACCTGCCTGACCAATCCGCAGTCAACCAAAGTTTCCAAGCAGTTGTAAACGGTTGCCAGCGAGATGGTAGGCAATTCTCTACGAACCCGCAGCAAGACTTCGTCTGCGGTTGGATGATCTTTTTTTCTCAGAATCACTTCATACACGGAAGTCCTCTGCTTGGTCGGACGCAAACCTTTGCCCTTCAAAGCTCTATTCAAACCTTCCTTGTCTTTGTCGGTGAGAGAAAATGCCATAAGAACTTACAGTATATGGTGAAAAACCTTCTTATCAATTAAAATAGAATTATTCTAATTATAAAAAGAAGGTATGAAAAGGGCGATTAAGTGCTCTTATTTTAGCCTGCCGAGAGGGAGGGCGAGTACCTCAGTAATCGGTAAAGGTAAACAACCCCCAAAGGAAAGTCGTCTTGTTCCCGCTAAAATCGCGACGGTACCATAATTCTTCGGACTGAAGCCTAATGGTCCCCGTCTCGATGGGGGCAAAAGAATTGGGTGAGTGCGTAACGGCACCAGCCACGTTTATGTTCTTGGAAAGGTATTTTTGGGCGCTTGGGAAAACCTTGCAGCCTGAACCGAAAAGGCAGACGCAAGCAAGTCCGAAGAGAATCAGGATTTTGGACAAGGGGCGCAAGAAATCATTCATTAGGGAAATACAAATAAGTTAGACTTGCTGAGTCAATTCGCAATATTCGAATTATCCGGATGGAGTTCTTGGTTGAATGGGACGGAATTGTCGGATATTTTAGAGATCTTTATTTTTTTATGGCCAAGGAAACTAGTTTACTTGATGAAATCGTCTCCCTTGCAAAGCGCAGAGGTTTTGTCTTTCAATCTTCCGAGATTTACGGAGGTCTCAACGGCTTTTTTGACTACGGTCCCTTGGGGGTCGAGTTGAGAAAAAACATTAAGGACGCATGGTGGGAAGACATGGTCAGGCGCCGCGACGACATGGTGGGTTTGGACTCGGGGATCATCATGAATCCGAAAGTTTGGCAGGCCTCCGGCCACGTGGACGGGTTCACCGATCCAATGGTCGATTGCAAGGAATCGAAGATGCGTTACCGGGCGGACCAACTCTTTGCTGCCGAGGTAAGGGTTGAGGGTACCAGTCTCGGGTGGATCTCGCTCATTGAATCCGAAAAAATGGAGGAAGAGGCAAAGGAAAAAGCTGACCTTCTCAAAAGAAAGGCCGCGATGCAGGGTTCGTTGGATTCTCTGAACCTGAGGCCCTATGACGAATTGGAAGAAGGGGAGCAATCCCAGGTTCCCTCGCCGGCTACCGGCAAGGCGGGTTCGCTTACTCCCCCCCGGGAATTCAACATGATGTTTGAGACTCACGTCGGAGCCTTGCGCGACGGATCCTCTCTTTGTTATCTTCGGCCGGAAACCGCCCAGGGAATCTTTGCGAATTTCAAAAACGTCGTGGATACCGGTCGAGTAAAAGTCCCCTTTGGCATTGCCCAAATCGGGAAAGCCTTTCGAAACGAGATAACACCCAGGAATTTTATTTTCCGGTCCCGTGAATTCGAGCAAATGGAAATCGAGTATTTCATCCCACCAGGCGAAGAGCAATGGCGCCGGTCTCACCGGGAATGGATCGATA
>JAYOII010000120.1:218-8603 GCA_038118685.1 Opitutia bacterium | reverse complement strand
GGGAAGAGGCTCGTCCCGACAAAACCCAAACTTGGGAATTTTGGGAACGGGCGGGAAACTGGGGGCCTCCCTTCATGCTTTTGGTCATGGGAGGAGCCTTTGCGTTAAGCAGGAAGGACTTGCTCGGAGGTTACGAGGAACCGGAGATCACCGACTCGACGATCGACACCATTTTCTTTCTTTGCAAGCTTTGCCTTGCCTTGCTTCTCATCGGTCATGCGGGTTTCGGATTCGCCGTTCAGAAACAGATGCTGATCGACCATTGGCAATCGATCGGAGTGAAGGCCGACGCGACCTTCATTTCTCAGATCGGCTATGCCGAACTCGGCCTAGGCATATTGATCTTTCTCGCTCCCGTTCGTCCCTTGGTATTCCTTGCGCTTGGTTGGAAGCTTTTCACTGAATTTCTTTACGTCCCGGCTGATACGGTTACAGGCATGGGGATTGTCAATATCTTCGAATGGATCGAAAGATGGGGCGATTACGGAATCCCCTTGGTTATGCTTTACATACTTTCCTACCGGGCGAAAAGGGAAGCCTAGTCCTCAGGAGTTCCTGACTTTGTCCTTTTCGGCTTCGGCCTTGGACTCGAGTGAATTCACTTCCTGAATCAGGATTTTGCGGGCTTCTTCCGCTTCCTCGTGTTTTTCTTGAGCGAGTGCGTCCTGAACGCTTTTTTCAAGCACGATCTTGCGCTCGGCGATCTTGGCTTTGTATTTGGAATCGATTTGGGCGATTTGTTCCTTTTGTTCGTCGGTCAAGGGTTTGCCGTCCCCGTCGTCCGACCTCTCCATGGCGAGTTCGTATGCGCTTTTCATGGGCTTGCTTGTATTGAAAAAACAATTCCACGTCCAATCGTTTATCCTTTTTCGCCGTGTCGGGGAAATTGTTCCCGGTGAGTCGGTCGCAGAGTTTCTTCTCGCTGGAAAGCGGTCCGGATCGTCCCATCCCATTGCATGAGGCTCCCCGTAATCCCCGGGAAAAGAGACCCTGCCTCCTGTCTCGGGAGAAGGGGAACCGGTAATCGATACGGTCTGGGAAAACGCTTTTGTCTGCAAAAGGGCTATCAAAATGGCAAGCCAGATGAATCTCGATTTGAACATCTTTTAGACAAATCTTCATTTGGCAGGGAATGGTAATGCAAAAAGGTGTTTCAGAGCTCTCGGAAAGGCAGGTGTTTCTGGAAAATCAATGGGCTTTCGATCAAGCGAAAAGATTTTGCGATTAATTGGTGTTGGCTCTTCGGCGCTCTGGCGCTAATGGGTTTTTCATGAGCAAACTTGTGGTGCGGAAGATGGAGCTTGGCCCGATCGGTACAAATGCCTATCTGCTTTGGGAGGACGGCGGGAAGGAGGCGGTCTTGATCGACGCTCCTCCCGATTGCGCCACCGAGATCGAACCTGTCCTGGAGGAACACGGTCTGGCTTTGAGCGCGATATGGCTCACTCATGGTCATTGGGATCACATGGCGGGGGCAAGTGAATTGGCGGGCGAAGGGGTGGAAGTCTTGGGCCATTCGGACGACAAAATGCTCTTCGAGCAACCCGCGGTCATGTCGGCGTTTGCCATGCCGGGCATGGAGTTCAGCCCGATAGGAATTACCCGTTGGATCGAAGAAGGCGAGCCTTTGAACTTGTGGGGGCGGGAAGTCTCGGTTTTTCATTGTCCCGGTCATTGCCCAGGCAACGTGGTGTTTTGGGTGCCCGGCGAAGAACTTTGCTTCGTCGGCGACGTCATTTTTTCCGGGAGCATTGGTCGGACGGATCTACCGGGGGGTGATTTTGCTGCGCTCGAACGCTCGATTAGGGAAAAAATCTACGATCTGCCCGGCCAGACTGCCTTGTTGCCCGGGCATGGTCCGGATACGAGTGTTGAAATTGAACGCGGGAGCAATCCTTTCGTTCGGCCGTAGCTCTTGGGGCGGGGGAAAGGATGTCTTGAGAACGCTTGCTTTCCGATGATTCGAGTTTTGGGAGATGACGGCGACGAGGATTCGTCGATTGACTTGACCAAGGAGGTGGATGCGGTCTTCGAGTCAGGGGGATGGTTGGAGAAAGTCTTGGATTTCGATCATCGGCAGGAACAGGCCCAGATGGCCGCTTCGGTTTGCCGATCCTTGGTTCGCGGCGAACATTTGCTTTTCGAGGCGGGTACCGGGGTGGGAAAAAGTTTGGCTTACTTGGTTCCGGCGATTTTGTTTGCCAAGGAGAGGAAGAGGCCGTGCGTGGTGGCAACCAATACGATTAGCTTGCAGGAACAATTGCTCGGCAAGGACATTCCGGCTCTGCGGAAATTGCTCAAGGAGATTCCCAACTTGTCCCAATGGGCAGACTTCAAGTGCGCCTTGTTGGTCGGTCGGGCGAATTATCTTTGCTCCACTCGCTTGCGAAAGACAATGGCCGGCCAAAGCGAATTGTTCGAGGGGGGGCAAAGGGACGAACTGCAAAGGATTGCACAGTGGTCCGATACGGAGGCGCGGGAAGGAATTCGGCAGGAACTCTCGCCTTCCCCCATGGGAGCCGTCTGGGATGCGGTGAACGCGGATTCTTCGATTTGTTCGAGCAAGAGATGCAGTCCTGATACTTGCTTTTATCGTCGGGCCCGGGAGGCCGTCGACAGAGCGGACTTGGTGATCGTCAATCATAGCTTGCTTTTTTCGCTCATAGGGGCGGGTTTCGGGCCCCGGGACGAGGACGAAGGGGTTCTTTTCGCCGATGACTTCGTGGTCTTCGACGAAGCTCACGAGATGCCCGACGTAGCCAGTGAGCATTTGGGCCTGTCCATCAGTTCGTGGGCCCTTGAAAACTCCATACGGAAAATCTACAATCCCAAGAAAAGAAAGGGGCTTTTGGCCAAGGCGGGCAGACCTCGGGACTTGGACGCAGTGGAGGACGCGGAGCTTGCGGTGGGCGATTTCTTCCAGTATCTTCATGCGAAGTCATTGGGCAATAAGGACCGTGTTCGCATTCGGGAGACCGGTGTCTTGCCTTTGGAGGTTTTTCCCCCTTTGAGCAAATTGTGCCGATCGTTGGTCGAAGTGGCCGAGATAACCGAAGACGAGTCGTTGAAAATCGAGCTTAAGGATCAGGCGAAACGAGTACAGGGATACTTGACCGGCTTGTCCGAAATCGTCGAGTTGAAAGACGGGAAGTCCGTTTATTGGCTCGAGAGAACGGGTAAGAAAAATCAAATCATTCATTTGCGGAGCGCCCCCCTTGAAATCGCAGAGGTCTTGCGGGAACACCTCTTTTCAAAACCGTCTTCCATCGTGATGACGAGCGCCACTCTGACCCGCAAGGGGAAGGCCGATTCCTTCAAGTCTCTGGTCGGAGCGGAAGACGTTTGCGAGGGGATCGTGAATTCTCCCTTTGATTTCGAATCCAATCTTCAGGTGCGGATTCTTTCCGATTGCCCCGAGCCCATGGGCCAAAACCGAATGCCCTATCTGACCTGTTTGTCCGAAGTGATTCACGCCTGTTCAGCCGGGATAGAGGGTGGGACTCTTGTTCTTTTTACCAACTACGCCGACTTGCAGCATTGTTTTCAGGCTCTTCGTCCCCGGTGGGAAAAACTTGGCCGATCTCTTTATGCTCAAGGCGAAGGGTATTCGCGCACGGATCTTCGCAATCGATTGATGGAGGAGGGCGACGTGTTGCTTCTCGGGGCCGAAAGTTTTTGGAAGGGTTTTGACGCCAAGGGACCGGCCCTGTCTCAAGTCATCGTGACCCGTTTGCCATTCGAAAACCCCGGTCATCCGTTGTTGGAAGCCAAGACCGAACTCTTGCGCGAGCAGGGCAAAAGTTCTTTTGCCGAGCATTTTCTTCCATCCGCCGTAATTCGCTTCAGGCAGGGCATTGGCCGGTTGATCCGTTCGACGACGGACGTCGGCGACTTGGTTGTTCTCGATTCACGCATCCTTAGAAAAAACTATGGGAAAAGCTTTCTCAGCGAATTGCCGAAACGACAGTACGAGGTTTTTTCCTCGGATGAACTCATGCAGTGATGCATTCCGCAAGCGGGCAATCGGTTTTTTTGATTGAATTTTGAAAATTGACGTTTTCAATGCTTTCAATCCTAATTTGATACGCCCGACAACAATCCCACAGTATGCTCATCACATCACACGGTCACAGCGACGTTGGTTTCGTTCGCGATAACAACGAAGATTCCTTTGTCGTTGATGAGAAAAAAGGGATTTTTGCCGTGGCGGACGGGGTAGGCGGGCTTCCCTACGGAGCCTTGGCCAGTCGCTTGGCGGTTCGTTTTTTTGGCTCCATGGTGAACGGAGCTGATTCTTGTTCAACAGGAGCGGAGTTTCGTGAGATCGCTCATTGCGTTCACCAGAACATCGTGGAATGCGGAACTTTGGTCAGTGGGGAAAATGGAATCGGCACGACTTTTTCGGGCCTTCGCATAATCGGCCGGAAGCTCCTGTTTGCCCACGTCGGCGACTCTTCGATTTTCTTGAAGAACGGCCAAGGCCTGAACAAAATTTCAAAATGCCATACTTTGGGCGACGAATTGATCGACAAACACGGTCCGGAAGCCGCCAACGACATGCCTGAGCATTACATGCATACCTTGACCAGATGCATGGGGCAAGACATCGACTTCGAAGTGGATCTGGGGGAAAGGGAGCTTTCTCCCGGCGACGTTTATCTGGTTTGCTCCGATGGCGTGACGAACATGGTGGAGAAGTCCGAAATTGAGAAAATGATGGAGGATCTGGAACCGGAACCGCTCGTTCATGCGCTTATCGACCTTGCCAATCAGAATGGTGGCACTGATAATTCCACCGTGGTCTGCCTGAAAGTCTCTTGATATCCCCGAGGATTTTCCATGAGTCTGCGAAGCTCTCTTTTCCGGACAAAATTGGAAGCCAGTCCCGAAAACGATCTTTTTCGCTTCAGCTTGGCCCAGGCCCTTTGGGATGAAGAAAATTGGAGTGAATGCATCGAACAGCTCGAACTTTGTTTGCTAAAAAGACCGGATTGGATGATCGCCTCATTGCTTTTGGCCAAAGTGAAAATGAAGACCGGAGAGTTGGAAGATGCTCAAAGAATACTCAATGACACGGTGAGGATGGCCCGAGAGCAGGATCATGAGGGACCGGAAGAAGAAGCGCTTGCCTTATTGAAAGAATGTCGTGGTTGAAGCCAAAATGCTCCGTAGCCGGTGTGTTTTTTATGGTTCGAAAAGTCCCCGCTTTTGCCGAGTCTTCCGAGATCGAGAAACATCCGAAGCAGGGTAAAGTTTAGGCTTGGGTAAATGAGCAAGTTTTCCCGAAACCTCTCTTTGGTAAGCAGCCTGACCGCATTTTCGAGAATTCTCGGGTTGCTGAGGGATATTCTCTTTTTCTCTTTTTTTGGCTCCTCTGCCGTAGCTGCGGCCTTTATTCTCGCCTTCACTTTGCCGAATCTTTTTCGGAGAATGCTCGGTGAAGGTACGCTTAGCTCTGCTTTCATTCCGGTGTACGCCGAAAACTTGCAAAGCCACGGGCTTGGCGTTGCCAACCGCATACTCAATCAAGTTCTTTCCCGGCTTGGCCTTTTGCTGCTCTTGCTCAGCCTGGTCGTGTGCCTGTTTTCCTGGTTGGGTTGGCAAACTTGGCTAACCGATGAAAAGTGGAAGGACGGAGCTTTTCTTAACGCGATTGTCTTTCCTTACGTCTTGTGCGTTTGCATGTCCGCAATTCTCGTTGGGGCCCTCAATACGCATCGGTCTTTTTTTGCGGGTGCCTTTTCGCCCATCATTCTGAACCTTTCGATGATCGGTTCCATGATGGTCGGGAAGTGGGTGTTGGGGGCGGAGGGTATGGAATTGGCCACCTCGCTTGGTGTCGGCGTTGTCGTCGGGGGGCTTTTGCAATTGTCCTTGCCGTGGATTCAATTGAAGAACCACCAAGGCTGGAACTGGAACTTCGACCTGAGTGATTCCGCCCAATTGAGCAAAATCAAAACCCTGTTTTGGGTCGGAGCTTTGGGGGCGGCCGTTGCCCAGATAAACGTACTTGTTTCGAGGGTGCTTGCTTATTCACTCGATGACCAGGGAGCCTTGCCCTATCTTTTCCTTTCGGCCCGTCTGATCGAATTGCCCTTGGGCGTTTTCGCCGTGGCCTTGTCCACGGTGCTCTTCCCCGAGTTGGCAAGAAGTTCCGGACAGGCCGATACAAAAGGATTCGAAAAACATTTCGCCCGAGGATTCCGGTTGACCTTTTCGGTGACCTTGCCTGCTGCGATCGGCTTGGGTCTGTTGGCGGAGCCCATTTTGAGCGTGCTTTTTCAGTATGGACTGTTTGCAGGCGACGACGTGGAGCAAGCCGCCCGTGTGCTTGTGGTTTCGGCCGTCGCCTTGCCGATCTATGCCCTCTCTGCCTTTATCGTAAAGGCATTTCATGCCCGCAAGCAGATGAAGCCCCCTCTTTGGGCCGCAATCGCAAGTTTTGTCATCAACGTTGTTTTGTGTCTTTTCCTCATGGAGGAATACGGGGTGATCGGCTTGGCTTGGGCTAACGTCGGCGCCGCATTCGTCCAATTGGTTTGTTTGCTGTTTCAATTCAAGGAAGTCCCCCTTTGGTTCTATATTAAACCGAGCCCGTTTTTTGCTCTCGGCTGCATTTTGTCTTCCCTTGTGATGGGAGCCGCTCTTTTTTTCCTGAGGTCATCGCTTGGACTTGAGGATTCGAGGGTTGGTGATATCTGGACACTGTGCCTTTTGATCCCTGTTGGCGTCTTGGTGCATTTTCTCGCGCTTTGGGCCTGTGGCTTTCCCGAAGCCAGAAACGCCGCCTCAAGAGTTCGCTCCGCATTCCGCAAGTTTTCCGGCTAGGGTTTCCATCGCACGATTTCGTTGACAAAACCAACTGCGAAGGAAAGATTCATGCCAAGATGAGAAATAGGGGTCATGCGGGGTTTACTCTAATCGAACTGCTGGTCGTAATCGTGATTATCGGCATTCTTAGTTCCATGAGTGTCGGAGCTTACGTTTGGTGGGACAAAGCGAAGGCGAAAAAGACCGCCCAAAGTCAAATCGATGCTTTGCAATTGGCTTTGGAGCAATATAAAAGCGACATGGGAGGTTATCCCAGAACGGATGACTTGAGCTCGGATAACGAGAAGATCAGAGGTGTTTTGTTCTTTCAGGCTTTGACGGGACTGGTGGACCGTTTTGGTGACAAGGTCAAAGCCGACCGGAGGGGGACGGATTATTTGCCGAACTGGGATTCGATGAGCAAGGGAAGCGATGAAGATGGCGAGATCCGGCAGGTGACCCTTACGCTCGAGCAAATGAAGGGGGATCAGTTGCCGGAGGTTTTTCTTCTCGATCCATGGGACAATCCTTATGTCTACGAGTATCCTCGGCGCGATGGGCACAAGGGATTCCTGTTGTTTTCAAAAGGACCCGACGGAGAATCCTCGGTTTTTGATTCCGAACTGACGGCCACCCCGCGCAAAGAGGACGAGGACGAGGACAACATACCTGGCTCCGAGCCTGGCAAATGGAAAAACTAACAGCATTTATTATGAAAAAAAATACAAAGTCACGTTCAGATGGTTTTACTTTGATCGAACTCTTGGTGGTGATCGCCATCATCGGAATATTGCTTTCGATTGCCATTCCTTCTTACAACGGGATCATCGACTGGACGAAGGCAACCGATACCGAGGCTCGCTTTGCGAAATGGGGCGGGGCATTGTCCAGATACCATGATGAAAACGGATATTTCCCTCCCTTTCTTTTGGAAGACGACGAAGGTGTTCCCATTGTTTTGAGTCCCAAGCATCAGGATGACCACGATTCTTTTGTGGTCGCTCTTGCGGGCAGGAAGTGGAATACCAAGACCAAGCTATGGGAGACTACCTTGGACGGCGCCCTCAAAGATCAGAAGGGGAAAGGGTCTTATATCGATCAAATGGCGGAGGATTTCGGACCTGACGGCTTTTTGGAAGACGGCTGGGGAGGTACGAAAATTCATGTTTTGGTACAGAAGGGCTACGTCAGCAATGGCCGGGGCAAGGACACGATTGAATTGAGTTCTTCCGCGCTTCAGGAAATCAAAGAGGCTCTGAGCGAGGATTATGACGTCGCGACGATCAATTCCGTTGAAGATCAAATCAAAATGATACCGAATCCGTATGCCTTTTACGTACTGCAGGATGATGAATCGGGCAGCGGCAACGTTTTCTCATGGAATATAATCGATATTTTGAATAATGCCGAATAAAAGGGATACCGAATCCTTCTCGCCTCCCGCCGCCAAAGGTTGGTCCGCCAAGAGGGCTTTCACTCTTCTCGAGTTGCTCATCGTAATGGCTGTGATGGGCTTGATGATGGGCTTGATCGGCTTTACCTTGCTCGGGGGAGGCGGAGAGGAATTGGGTTCGG
>JAYOII010000120.1:0-208 GCA_038118685.1 Opitutia bacterium | reverse complement strand
GGGTTCGGCTCAGAGAGAAGTGCTTGGGCTCGTGCAGCAAGCCCGTACCCGTGCCGCTCTTTCGGGGGCGGAAACCCGATTGATCATCAATGCGATGGAAGAAGATCTTGAGAAATACCATCGGTACGTCGAATTGGTGGTCAAGGATACCTGTGCCACTACCAACGAAAGCAAATGGCTGGTCATGGGGGAGGGTACGACTCTGCCG
>JAYOII010000119.1:0-8665 GCA_038118685.1 Opitutia bacterium | reverse complement strand
GCAATCAAACTGCGTCGCGAGGTAGACCCGATCATCGGACTATATGAAAAACTCGGCATCAGTTATCGGGCCAACGATTTCGCCGCCTTCAACGAGACGGTGGCTCAATTACGCGAACTAGCCACCGAGCGGACAGGAGAAGCAGCCTCAACCCTTCATTTCGAGAAAGCCTACAATGGCTTCGAGCCGTTTTATCGCAGTTCCCTTGCCTACGTGGTCATCTTTGTAGTCTCCTGTTCCTCTTGGCTTGCGTCCGCTTACTCGAACTCGGTCGGCAAAAGCGACTGCACTGCGAAAATGCTTCGCGACGCCGCTTTCATCCTCACCGGGATCGTTTTGCTATCACACACTTTCGGTCTTTTCGGCCGAATGTATATTGAAGGTCGACCTCCGGTCACAAACCTATACTCCTCCGCCTTGTTCATAGGTTGGGGAGCGGTTCTTCTTTGCTTTGCCACGGAAAAATACCTTCGCTTGGGGGTTGCGTCCGCAATGGGTTCTTTCATTGGAGCAGGCACCTTGGTCGTTGCCTACAACCTGAGCCTCGATTCTTCCCTTAATCCAACGGGGGACACGATGGAAATGATGAGAGCCGTATTGGATTCAAATTTCTGGTTGGCCACCCACGTGGTCATCATAACCATCGGTTACTCCACTACCTTTTTGGCCGGTTTCTTGGGAATCGCCTATGTTTTTTATCACCTCAAATCCGTTGTTTTCCGCAAACCCGAAGGCAAATTGAAAAAAACTTTGGAATCGATGATTTTCGGAATCACCTGCTTTTCCCTTTTGTTCAGTCTGGTGGGAACGGTTCTCGGAGGAATTTGGGCGGATCAATCATGGGGAAGGTTCTGGGGCTGGGATGCCAAGGAGAACGGAGCTCTTTTGATCGTGATTTGGAATGCCCTTCTTTTGCACGCTAGGTTTTCCGGGATTGCGAGGACAAGGGGCCTTGCCACCATTGCAATATTCGGAAACATCGTCACGGCCTGGTCATGGTTCGGAACAAATATGTTGGGCGTAGGTCTTCATTCGTATGGCTTCATGGACAAAGCGTTCAATTCCTTGATGGGCTTCATTATTTCCCAATTGGCCATCATTGCCTTGGCCTATGTTCCCGCCACAGTGAAGATGCTGATCAAGCTCGGAAGCAAACCTCTCTCCCATTCGCCGTCCAAGGAGACAGGAGCTTAGTTCGGCAACTCTTTTTCTCGCTTCGTCCGCTTGACGGCAGGAGCCTTTTTCAGTTTCGCCCTCAGCGTCTCAACGACGGTCTCGACCGGTCTGCCGAATGCGCAAGCAAAAGGAACGCCGGGGTTCACAAGCCCTCTTTGAGCCTGAGCCTTTGGCTTGAGAACCAAAACAACAAGTTTGCGGCCTGCATACTGCTCGGTTTCAAAACCTTGGATCTCCTCGTGACGAAAACTTTGCTTGGTCCACCAACTCCGGAGGTGAAACCCTTCCCGATCGATTTTCAAGCGGGACCATTCGAAAAGCTGATCGAACAAATTCAACAGTCCGGCAAAAGTCAGGATAACGGTTCCCGCCAAGCTGATCGCAAAGCCGAGAAAGTCAACGAAGGCAAAAAAGAGGCCGCACAGAAAAAGAAAGATCGCAAAACCAATTTGCCTCCAACCAATTGGCTTGATGACTGCGATGTCTTTTTGGCTTCCCCGCTTCCCCATGAAAAGGCTAGGCGGGGCGGAGGGTGGGGAAAAGTATGGTGTCTCGGATATTGGACGCCTTGGTGAGGAAAATTACCAGGCGATCGATCCCCAAACCCATTCCGCCTGCCGGAGGCATTCCGTGTTCAAGCGCGAGAAGGAAATCTTCGTCCAATTCCTGCGTTTCTTCCCCCACCTGCTTCATAAAGGCTTCCCGTTGAACGAATGGATCATTCTGCTCGGAATAGGCCGGCGCAATCTCCTGTCCGTTGATGCAAAGTTCGAAAACGTCGATCGTGGACCCGTCGTCCTCGGTAATTTTGGCCAAGGGGCAAAGTTCACGCGGAATATGGGTCACGAAGGTCGGTTGGATCAAGGTGTGCTCGATGATCTTTTCGAAAACGTCGTTGGTTATCTCGAAGTCCTCCAATTCAGGGTCCACTTCTATGCCCAATTCCTTTGTTTTTTCGAGCTTGGCCTCCTTGGGTAGATCAAACCAGTCGTCCCGGCCAACGACTTCAAGAATTAAGTCCATGTAATTAGCTTCTTTCCAATCCCCGGAAAGATCAATTGCTTCCCCCTCTTCTCTTTCCATTTGCAACGTACCGAGGGCTCTCTCGGCCACCTGTTGAATGAGAGATTGGGTCAACTCCATCATGCCTCGAAAGTCCGTATAAGCCTGATAAGCTTCGAGCATGGTGAACTCCGGGTTGTGCCTGCGGGACAAGCCTTCGTTGCGAAAAACGCGTCCCACTTCAAAAACCCGGTCGAAACCTCCGACGAGCAATCTCTTGAGGTGCAACTCCAAGGCAATACGCAGGTTAAAGTCACAGTCCAAGGCATTGAAGTGCGTTTGAAAAGGACGGGCGGCGGCTCCCCCGGACACTGCTTGCAACATCGGTGTTTCGACTTCCAAGAAATCTCTGCCCCAAAAGAATTCACGAATTTCCCTGATAACCCGGCTTCTCGCCCGGAAACGCTCGCGGGAGTCCTCGTTGACGATCAAGTCAAGATAACGCTGGCGATAAATTTGCTCATTGTCCGTCAACCCGTGCCATTTTTCCGGCAAGGGACGGAGGGACTTGGAGACCAACCGGTACTCCTTCGCCCGTATGGTAATTTCACCCGTCTTGGTTCGAAAAAGGGGACCACGAATCCCGATGAAGTCACCAAGGTCGAGTTTCTTGAAATCGGCATAAGCCTCCTCCCCGATTTCATCCCTGCGGACATAGGATTGGATTTTGCCATCACGATCGATGATCTTCAGAAACGACGCCTTGCCCATAAGACGAAAGGCAACGATTCGGCCGGCCACCGAAACCTCCGGTCCTTCTTCCAGCTCTTCCGGCAATAGTTGAAGCGCTTCGCTTGAAGTATGCGACTGATTCCAGTTCGAACGGTAAGGATCGTTTCCGGATTCCCGCAAATGATCGAGCTTGCTTTGGCGAACCGCAAATTGATCGCTTCCGTCAAGAGAAGAATCCACGGCAGGGTTTTTAGGGTGTTCTTGGCTCATGGGAAAAGTAAGAAAATGAGGTAAATCCAAAGAAAGACAACGGTAAAGCCTTACTTCCGCTTAACCGCTCGCCGGTTCTTGGCTTAGGTGTTGGGCAGACGGGCCAAGGCCACCCGAAAGCCAAGGTTCCGGTAACGATGGAAGAGGGATTGAGTGTCTCTTGAGGAGGACTTGCATCCGGATGCCTTCTTCATATAGCTGCCTCCCCGGCATATCCGGAATTCGTCTTGTTCGGTATCATCGAGAAGGGTGTTGACGAAAGAATTCCCCACCCATTCCCTGACGTTCCCGTACATGTCGTAAAGCCCCCAGGGATTCGGCAACTTGAGCTTGACCGGATGAACCCGCCTCACGCTGTTCACCAAGTACCAGGCATGTTCATGCAATTCGGCAGGGTCCTCACCGAAATAATAGTCGGTGGTCGTGCCTGCCCTGCAGGCATATTCCCACTCGACCTCGGTGGGAAGACGGAATTCATGGTTTTGCGGAAGAGTTCCAATCTGTTTGGCCAAAACGGTCAAAGCCTTGCAAAACTCGACGGCATCCAACCAGGAAACCCTGTTCACGGGCAAATTCAAGACTTCGGCTCCGCCCTCCGTATCGACGTCACTGGGGTTCGCTCCCATGACTTCGGCGTATACCTCCTGCGTGATCAAGAGCTGGCTCATCCAAAAGTCGTTGCGGACGTGCACGAGCCGGACGTCGGAAGTGTAGGGAACCCGGACGGTTATTTTCCCGGAAGGAATCCACGAAAGATCGCCCAAGTAGGAATCGGACAAGGGTGGTTTGTCCTGCTGTATTTTGCTTTCGGGTTCATCGACGATGACACCAACTGCAAAGGGGTGACGGGTCTGTTGAGCGCTCAGAGGCTTGGGCTTTGCCGAAATGGGCCGAGGGGGCGGTTTGACCGGCTGGGAGCCCGGTTTGTCCTCCTTCTCGGAATCATCCTCCTTGGCTTCGATGAGGGGAGTGTTGGCTTTTTGA
Organism: Opitutia bacterium; assembly: GCA_038118685.1. GTDB lineage: Bacteria > Verrucomicrobiota > Verrucomicrobiia > Opitutales > Seribacteraceae > Seribacter. The sequence goes on along the minus strand of JAYOII010000119.1, from coordinate 4,501 downwards.
CGGCTATACCGGTTGACTTGGGCGGTAAAAACCTGCTCCATGATCTTCCACAAGGCTTCCCCTTCGTCGAGGACTTCCTCTCCGCTTGACTTGCCCTTGGTAAAATGGCGGTTTTGGCCTAGGCTGTCGGCTTTGGCCAAAACTTTGCGCATGACCTCTATGGCTTTCTTTTGCCAACCGATTTTGTAGTAGAAGCAGGATTGGAATTGTTGCAAGCAGAGCTTCAAGCTTGGAGTCAGCGAAATTTCCTCGAGGAAAATAGGCAGCATCGGCTTGTTTTCGCTCAGGGCGAATTGAATTTCCCGGTTCACGTGGGACGAAGCGCAGGCACTTGGGGAAAGAAAGACGGCAAACATATCTGAGCCCATGATCTTCTGGGCAATTTCGTTTTGCCACTCCTCGGCAGGAGGGATGCCGTCATCATACCATAGGTTCAATTTCGCATCATGAAAATGACGCATGGCATTGTAGACGACAACCTTGTCAGCATGAGCATAACTGATGAAAGCGTAGGGCTTGCTTCCGGAGTAAGACTCGAAAGGGATTGGAATGTCGGGTGAGGTTGTCAAGGCCGTCAGGGTACGGATCGGGCATTAATCCTTGTATCCGGTGCGTTGCAGAATGTAAATGGGATGACTGCCGTAATCTTTGGCCAATTCCAAATTCCCCACGTATTCAAAATCAAAATCATTGTGCCCGAAGGATATCAGAGCAGCCATGATTTCAGAAACGTAAACGGAACCGGGCAAGACGATCGGTTCGATGCGGGCGGCTTGGTTGACGTGTTTCCCGAAGAAATTTTTTCTCATCAGAATGGGATCCATTTCTTCGTAAACCGGCCCGGCATGCATGGAAATTCTCACCTGCAGTCCTTCACTCAGCCCAATCTCCTCCCAATTTCCCTTGGAAAAGTAGTCCCTCAGTTGGACCGCCAAGCTCAAGGCGTCGTCCAAATCATCAAAAACGGCAAAGAAACTATCTCCCCAAGTATTGACGAATGCAGGAGGCTTTGAAAGCGTCGCGAGACCATTGGAAATCCCACCCAAGAATTTCTCCACGAACAGGGGAGTCAACTCCTCCGATACCTTGGTAAAGCCTTCTACGTCGGCAAAAAGCATGACCTTGACCGAACGGGACACTTTTTTCGGCAAGTCTCCGTTGGCCATAAGAATGGCGGGCTTGGTTTCGCCCGAACTGGACAGGGGCTCATTCTGCTCGCCAACGGACGACAGGACCTCCTTGGCATCAATTACAATCGGTTCGTTAAAATTGGAAGACCATCTTTCCACAAGCTCTCCGGTTCCTCCGGTCGCCCCCCTTTGCCCATCCCAGAAAACGAGTAGTTTCGGATTTTCATCCAAGCCCCTGCCCCGCATGGCGGTGAATCCGAGCATGACGTCGTTACAAAAGGAATACAGAGAATCTTCGCCATTGTAGCCTTCCCGCGTGACGTAATGAACGGCGGTCGCCTGATCGAGTACCTTTTCAAACCGGGCCACCCAATTGCCGCCCGCTCTCCTGACGCTTGTTTCGATAAATTCCTCCTTGGCAAAGGGAAGAAAAACATGAGTTTCCCCACCCCGTTCGGCCATAGTCTCAAGAAAGAGGATGTCGGTTCCGCATGCGGCCGAACTGTACCCGCAACTCGCCCCCATCGATGCCAAGGCCTCTTCGATCTTTCGCTTGGCCTCGGGTTCGGCTTCCGGCGGAAACCTGCGCGCTCCGCCGGGGCTGTCAATGACGTGACCCGAACAAGCGACGATTCCTAGTTTCGGAAAGGCAAAAGAGATTTCTTCAAAAATAGCCTCATCCTCGTAAACGGCGGCAATTTGAAGGGCTTGCTTGCGGGTACTCGCAATTTGAGAAGGTTCGGCGTCCCCCGAAGACACCGCATCGGCGTAAGCCTATGCCGCCTCCTCGATGGAACCAAGAAGCAAAAGGGCTTCCGCCTCGGTTACCTGAATCCAATAGTCCGAGGTTCCCTGTTCCTTGAGTTTTCGGCAAATCTGACGAGCTTTTTCAGCGTTTTCTCTGCCTTTCTCAAGATCACCCGAGAGAAAATGCATGAAAGCGATGTTGATACACGGATAGTATTGGGTCTCAAGCTCTTGTCTCTGGCTCAAGCGCAGGCTGTCAAAACTGTTGGTCAGATAAGCCTCCTGATAACGGGCAATCGCCAACTCGGCATATTTTGACTTGCTGCTTTGGTCACTCGAATACTCCCACAAATCCTTGTAGGCGCTCGCCAAGAGGCTATGAGTTTCAACGTCTCGGTCCCCGCCCGCAACCAGTTCCTCCAAAATTTTCGTGGCCATCATCGGAGAACCGGCCTTCGACAAAGCATGCCCCGCCCGTTGGCTGAGCCTCTTGTGCTTCTTGAACTTCTTGAGCCCGGCTCGGGCAACGTCGTGAGCAAGAAGGAACTCACCCACCTTGATCATTTTCTCGCACAACGAAAGAAACTCTATTGCGGAAGCCTTTTCCTGGTCGAAAAGCTTCCACTCCAAACGCAAGTTCGGACTGAGTCTCTTTTGTAGCTGTGACATAAATAAAGTTTTCGTTTACTTATGCGCCTTTTGACCCTCCTTACGAGGAAAACCTCCGTAGAGGTTTACATCTTTTCGTAACGCGTACGAAGCATTTGAGAGAAAGCGGCGACCTTGCGCGCAACCCTCCTCTTGTCGGACGGCTTTTCAAAATACCGCTTGGCTCTCACGTCGCGAATCACGCCTTCACGGTCGAGACGTTTTTTCAGTCGACGAATGGCCCTGTCAATGGGTTCGCCTTTACGTAGTTTGATTTCGATAGTCATAGGAAAACGGTTCAAAATAAGCGTTTGCGTTCTCAGGTCAAGGAGGAACGAACGGTCAGTCCTTCTTCGCCCAGGGCCTTTCGGGGGGAGGTTCGGGCGGGCGCATGACCACGCGGGCTCCCTTTACGGGTTTGCGGGTTCTCCATTCCTTGAAGCATCCGGGCGTCAAGCGCATGGAAAACCTTGGGTCCGTCTCGACCACAAGCCCATCCTCCTCTCCCTCCCGGGCAAAGCCCAGTCGGATCAAGGTCCCTCCTTCTCCACGATCCCCCAAGGCAAAGAGATCCTTGGCGAATTGTTCGGAATCCTCGTGAGCGGGGTCAATCAGCCAAGTAACCTCTTCGGCTAATTCCGCAATCGCACGGTCGATCGCACGGACCGTACTGACCGTCATGCGGGTCTCACCATCTCGATGAGAAACCACGCCCTCGACGACAACGATTTTCCCCTCCTCGAGGGTGACCCCGTATTTCTCGTAGGCTTCGGTAAACATGGGAAGCGAGAAATCCTTCTCCTTGGCCAACAAGTTGAACCTCGCCCATGGCTTGGCATCCTTCTTGGTATATCTTCTTTCGATGTCGGACAAGACTCCGCACAGACGGAAAGAACGCCTGTCCTCGACTTTGTCCAAGTCCTCGGAGGTAATCGTATCAAGGAGCGGACCCAGTCCGTGCAAGGTATCGACCGGATGACCGGAAAGAAAAAAGCCCAACAATTCCTTCTCCAGTTTGAGCTTTTCGAGTTCCTCCATCTCGGGAACGTCGGGTAGTCCGTTGTTGGCGGAGAATTCTCCGGATTGAGTCCCGGCATCGTCTTCTCCGCCGCCCATCATGTCGAACAAGTTCACTTGACCGGCTTCGCGGTCCTTTCTTCTGAGTTGAGCCTCTCCCATTGCCCGGTCCAAGTCCGCCAGCAAAGCCGCCCGGTTACCTTCCAAAGCATCGAATCCACCCGTTTTGATCAAGCACTCGAGTACCCTCTTGTTGACCGCCTTTCCATCCACCCGCTCGACGAGGTCGGTGAAACTCTCGAAAAGACCGTTCTTTTCGCGCTCCTCGACGATCGTCTTGGCCGCAATATCCCCCACCCCCTTGACCGCGGCCAACCCGAACCTGATCGAATCGCCCGCATCGCCCTTCCCTTCCATTGGGGTAAAGTTTTCCCCCGATTCATTGACCTCGGGCCCAAGCACCGAAATTTCCATCTCGGCGCACTCCGCGAGAAAGTGGGACAACTTGTCCGAATTGCCAAGCTCGCAAGAAAGAATCCCCGCCATGAAGTCAACCGGGTGATTGGCCTTCAGGTAAGCGGTCTGGTAGCTGATGATCCCATAGGCCGCGGAGTGGGATTTGTTGAACCCATAGCCTGCGAATTTTTCCAGAATGTTGAAGATCTCGTCCGCTTTTTTCTTGTCAATCTCATTGGTCTCCTTCGCTCCCTTGACAAAGATCTCACGCTGTTTGGCCATTTCCTCAGGCTTCTTCTTGCCCATCGCGCGGCGCAGAATATCGGCGCCTCCGAGCGAATACCCCGCCACCCGTCTGGCCGCTTCCATGACCTGCTCCTGATAGACCATCACCCCATAAGTTTCCTCGCATACCTCTTCGAGCAACGGATGCGGAAACTTGATCGTGGAGGGATCTTCCTTGCCCTTGATGTAGTCGGGTATCCATTCCATCGGGCCGGGAC
>JAYOII010000118.1:7530-8711 GCA_038118685.1 Opitutia bacterium | reverse complement strand
GGCCATGCATACTTCCCGTCTTGTCGGCGGCCCTTCCGGATGGGAGGCCATTCCCCGCGAAGACTTTCGCGAGAGGGATTTGGGCGTACTGGAAGCCTTGACCACCGAGGAAATGCTTGAGAGTGAACCCGAAACTTACCGGTCTTTCCGCAACGACGGTCCCGAATACGTTCCTCCGGGCGGGGAGAGCTTCAAGCAGTTTTGCGACCGTTGCTCGAGGGCGGTGGAGGGAATTGCCCTTGCTCACGAGGGAGCAAAAATTGGAATCGTAACTCACGGGGGCGTACTTGGAGCGCTCTTTCGCTACGTGCTGAATGTCCCTCTCGAAAAGGAGCGCAATTTCGTTCTGCTTAACTGTTCACTGAACCGAATCGAAAAAAAAGACAAGGTTTGGAACCTGGTAAGCTGGGGAGACATAGCTCACTTGGAAGGAATGGATTCCCTTGACGATTCTTGATCGGAGTCGAGGTGATCGAGGAAAGGAAAGGTTCGAAGCTGCCGTTCGAAAAGTGCGGTGCGGTAATCGTATGCGACCGAGTTAGCTCCTGCTTGGCTATGCAGTTGGGAAGAGGGGATAGGGGAGCCGAGATTTGTCCTCCTCCGATTTTGAATTCTTCGTCAGCCTGATTTTCTTCCCAGACCGAGCTCTTTGCGGCAAAATTCAAGACTGCGTTCGAGTTCAGCCAGTTGATAGTCCTGCTGAGCTTTTTTCCGGTCGACTCCGGGAGGAGGGGAGAAGGACTTGAGCTCCTTGCCTTTTCGCGAAAGAAGCAAAAAGCGTGAAAAGTCATCAGCCCGAATCGTGGAGTATGGGGGCCAAAACTGGCTTTGGAGGTAGGGGAATTCCTTCGAGAATCCGGAAATAGTTTCGATTTGAACGGGGGCGTCCGGGCATTGCCGAGCCCATTCCGCAAAGATCGTCTTTAGATCCACGCATCCTTCTCCCATCGCAGTCCATTGAACGCGGACTCCGTTTTCGCTTGGCCAAACCATGGAATCTCGAATGCCGCTGGAAACGGTGTATGGAGCCAGGTTACGAAACGTTTCGACCGGATCTTCGAGGGTCCAGGTAGAATTGCCGGTATCGAGAGTGGCGCCTACGAAATCGGGGCCTGCCCGCTCGATCAGATCGACGAGTTCCCGGCTATGCATGTCACCGGCATGATTTTCCACGGCAATCC
>JAYOII010000118.1:5810-7520 GCA_038118685.1 Opitutia bacterium | reverse complement strand
GTCTTGATGGTGCTTTCGATATGGAACTGGATGCCTTTTTCGCCCATCCGGTCTTTGCTTGAGCCCAAGTAGCAACGGGCGACGGAGGAACCGACTTCTTTGGCCACCCGGATCAGGAGCCGGAGGTGTTCCTCGGCGCTTCCGTGCTTGTCGTTGAATTTGGCCGCGGTCGGGCAAATTCCACCCGTTCCTGCTTGCAGCATGATTCCTTGCTTTTTTGTTTCTTCTCGAATTTCGCGGAGGTAGCCTGTGTCGTGAGATTCATATACGTCGAGATCCGAAAAAAGAAGAGCGTCTACCTTCTGTTTGGCGGCATACTCGATGAGTCGTTCGGCTTTCCATCCGAGAGCCCGGATTGAAAAGTTGTCGAACCCGAGGGGTGGGGCGTTTCTTGACCGAGTTTCTTTGGGAAAGGCTATCGTGGGGGCGCAGATGGCAGTTCCCATGACTGCAGCCTGCCGGCAAAAAAGACGTCTGGAGAGGTTTTGTTTATGCGAGCTCATTCGTCCGATGGGTAGGAAACTTTGCCAATCGATCAAGACTGAAAAGAGAAAGTTTCAAAACTTTTGAATCTAGAGTGGTTGCGGAAAGCTTACTCTCCGTGGTCCCTGGTGGAAGTCACGAAGGTATTGTTCTTGTCTTCAAGTACGACGTTGCCCGAAGCGGCCCAAACGGGATGAGCTTCGACGTTTACGCCTCCCTCGATGATTTGAGCGAATTCGATCGAAGCCCAAGGAATGGCTCTTTCCGAGACTGGTTCGGTGTGCAGTCCATTGGCTTCGCTCAGCCTTTCGCCCGCAATGGCTCCGCTTGAACTGATCTTTCGAAAGTGAAAGGAACGCCCCAGCAAGATCAGGCAACTCTGGTTCTCTGCGATCACTCGTCCAATGTAAACGTGTTTGTACTGACCTTCGAAGAAGCGGCGCATACGAACCCTTACGTATTTGTGGGAGAAAGAATAAGATTCCATGTTCCATCTCATATTTTCCTTTTGGTTCTTCTGCAAATAAACTTTGGAGAAAAATGCGATCCAGTTGGAAAAATCGGGAGGTTCGGGGTATATTGAGGTGTATGAAAAAGGAAAGGGAGAAACCGGTACAGGAGTATAAGTTTCACTATCATTTCGGGGATGCCGTGGGATCTTCGGACAAGTATTTTATGGCTCATGATTTGGAGGAAGCCAAAGAGATGTTCGAATACTCCTGTCAAAAGCGGTCTTTGCAGCCCGAAGTAACGAAGGTCGAGCAATGGAACCGATGGAATTCCACTTGGGAAGTCATTGAGGGCAAGCCGGCCGATCCAAGCAGGAATTGAATCAGTACTCTGCGTAAACCAAGTTCGCTTTGGTGAGCTTGTTTGATTTTGTGTGACGATATCCCCATAGTTTTTGGTCGCAAGTCACGCATCCATCCAGACAAGCTGTGTTTGCATTGATTTTTGAGACATGAGGCTCAAGGCAGTAATGGCCTACGAAAACCGGCTTGTCGTGTTCGGGGTATGGTTCGACTTCGCGAATTTCCTCGGGGTCAGGCATCTCTTTGATCGCCTTTCCACGCATGGGAGAGAAGAGTGCCTCGGAAAAAGGTTTTCCCTCCAAGTCTTCCCACCAACGGAGCCGTCCTTTGGGTCGAACTTTTCCAAACCGGTCGCGAAGTTCTGAATCTTTCGGCAAGTTTGCCTTCACTCCCTTGAGGATACGATCGACAGCTT
>JAYOII010000118.1:905-5800 GCA_038118685.1 Opitutia bacterium | reverse complement strand
GAGTTTTTGTCGCAAGTCTTTCTCACGAACTCGTCGTTTGGAGTTTGATTCGGCAAAAGGAATGAAACCGAAGAGGAATGCCAAGCGGCGTGAATGACGCGGATTTCCTCAAGATCGAGAAACAGGGGTAGTGATTTGAGCCAAGGTAGGAATGATTCGTACCCTGGGTTCGGCAAAGGTTTTTTCATGGCGGCGAGTTGCAGAACCTTGAACTCGTGGTTCCCCAGGACAAGGAATGCGTTTCCCTCCTCCCAGGTTTCTCGAACGGTTTTCAAAACGCCGATGGAGTCGGGTCCGCGGTTGATGAGATCGCCCACGAAGATTAACTTTCTCCCCTCGGGGTGCTCGTAGGATTTTCCTTTTTTGGAATAGCCAAGTTGTTCGGCCAAAGAGTCGAGCAGATCCAAGTATCCGTGCACGTCTCCGATCAGGTCGTAGCAACCGGAATCCGATTGCTGTTTTGGGCTTTCAGTCAAATCAGAGCGCTCCTTTTCTAACGAAGAAAGTTGTCTTTTTGCCCGTTGGCTTGCCTCCATGCTTTGGAAGCCGAATCATAGGCATACTTGGCATAGCCATCAATGATCAGAACGCCGTCTTTGATTTTCCAAAAACGCCAAGTGTGCAGTTTGTTCCCTTGCTTGCCTTCGCAAGTTCCATGTGGATTGAAGGTCGATTTGGATGTCCTTCGAAAAGTCACGAACCAAGTTTGCTTGGTTTGCCAGTTTGTCAGCCTCCATGTTTTGGCCACCAGCAAATTGCAAAGAGTCGCGTTTCGTATCTCTCCTTCCGGCGTAGAGGATGATGAAGGAGTGGGAGCCGATTTCCGACTCTTGAGAAACTGTTCGTATTCCAAGGCAATGCTCTCGAAATCGGTTTTGACCCCTTTCCCCTTTGTTTTTTCCAAGAAAACAATCGAACTGTAGGAGTCCGGTTGGATTGCGACCATGCTTGCATGAAGAAGATTGTTCAGGAGGGTTGAATTTTCTTTGCGGAGTGAAATCTCCCTGAGTTTTTTGAGCAAGGGTTCCTTCGGTGAGGTCTGAGAAAACCGTTGCGTTGGCTTGCCCGTTTCAAGAAGGCTCATTTGGTAAAGCAATTCTTGATTCTCGGGGTCAATGAGCAACCCCAGGGCGATCATTTTTTTCCCCTTCAGGCTTTCCCTGTTTTCAGATAATTCCCCGGCGGCATATTCGGCTGCCAAATTCGCGAGAGCCTTTCCTTTTTGCGGTGGAACTTCCGCCACGAAAGGGGGTGCGAGGCCAAAGGATGGCACAGGTCGTCCAGTGTTTTTAAGCAAGTATTCAAAGTCCGTGTTCAGTCCTCTGCGTTTGGCCCTTTGCATGGCCACGATCGATTCTTTGATGCTCGGGTCGAGGTGAAGAGACGAAGACAGCAGGAGGAGTTGGAAGTGGCTCAGCTTTGTTCCGGCAAATCTTCTCAGGTGCCTGGCCAAGTCCTTTTCATTGGTGGCAGGACCGAAAGCTCGGGCTGGAATCTTGGCTCCGGTTCGAAGGAGGCCCTTCAGGTAGAAAACCTTGTCTTCTTTCAAAGAGCAAAGCAGTTCGCTCAGTCGGAGCAATTTGTGGGCGGTGGGATCCGATCGGTCTGTCGAGAAACGCGTGCTTGCAACGCTCAAGGTGGCTTCTCCCAAACTTTGCGAAACTTCGGGGAGGATGGGCAAAGGATTGGTTTTCGAAAAAAGGGGGTTGATGGTTTGGCATGCAAGCAATCCGATCATTGCCGCCGAGTGGCAATACGAGCGGAAATTGAAAGACGAGGCGGTCATTGGAGTATTCTTAAGTTTACCGAGAGGCTGTTCTTGGATAAAGAAAAAAGCTTAATTCCAACAATTGACTTTATGCAAGCAAGCCAATGACTTCTTTTTTTGAGTGTTCAAGCCGCCAGAATGGTGGCCCTAGGATAGGCAAAATGATTTTGCCCGGTGGCGAGGTGCCCACTCCGGTCTTCATGCCCGTGGGAACGCAAGCAACGGTCAAGGGGCTTTTGCCCGCCGATTTGAGGGAAGTCGTTCGCGCCCCGATCATATTGGGAAATACCTATCATTTGAACCTTCGCCCCGGCGTCGAAATCATAAGTGATGCGGGTGGGTTGTCCCGCTTCATGAACTGGAATGGACCGGTGCTCACCGATAGCGGTGGTTTTCAGGTGTTCAGTCTATCCAAGCTCAGAAAGGTTTCCGATGAAGGGGTGAGCTTCAAGTCACACCTTGACGGGAAAGAAGTCTTTCTCGGGCCCAAGGAAGCGATTTCGATTCAAGATGGGTTGAGGTCGGATATCGCAATGTGCCTGGACGAATGTCCGGGGGCCGAAGCCTCCCGCGAGGAAGTGGAGGCAGCTGTCAAGAGAACCACCCTTTGGGCGGGAACGTGCATGGATTTCTGGAAGAAAGGCGAGGGGCAAGCCGATGGAAGGAAACTTTTTGGAATCGCCCAGGGTGGAAGATTCAAAGATTTGCGCTTACGGTCCGCCGATGAATTGACAAAACTGGATTTTCCAGGGTATGCGGTGGGCGGTGTGAGTGTGGGCGAAACGGAGGAGGAGATGCTGGAGCAAGTCGAGTGGACCCTCCGTTGCCTTCCGGAAGAAAAGCCGCGTTACGTCATGGGAGTGGGGACTCCCCCTCAACTTCTCAAAATGATCGGTCTTGGTGTCGATATGTTTGATTGTGTCATGCCGAGCCGAGCCGCTCGCCACGGAACGGCCTATACGCGCTCGGGTGTTTTGAATCTACGCAACGAACGCTTTCGAAACGATTTTTCGCCCCTTGACGAGGAGACCGACTGTTACGTCTCCAAAGAATTCACGAAATCATACGTCAGGCATTTGTTCATGTCCAAGGAATCCTTGGGCGGGGTCTTGCTGACTCTGCATAACCTGAGGTTCTACGTTCAGTTGATGGAAGAGGCTCGAGCTCAAATCGCGCAGGGAACGTTCGATCGTTGGGCTCAATCGTGGATCCAGCAATATGAATCCCTCTCTTCCGTCCGATAATTCCGGCCAAAAAAAAGCCGAGCGGAAGGCTCGGCTTTTTTCAAAGAGAAGGCGGGCTTTACTTCGAGCCTTTGGGGGCTTTCAAGTCAGCGTCCTTGGGTCCTGCGTCCTTGGGGGCAGTGCCCTTCCATTCGCACACGTATCCTTTGACTTTGCCTGAGAAATCAGTCGTGTCGGCCCATTTTCCATTCTTTCCGTTGAGGATGAGGAAATTGAATCCCGGGGAGGCGGAAGGTTGTTTGGCATCCCAGTTTTTGAACTTGAATGCTTCTCCGTTGTCCCAAGTCCATTTGCCTTCCTCAAACTCGTCGGTGCCCCCGAGCCAAACCAAGTGGTCTTTGGCAAGCCGGCGAACGAATTCGTTTTCCTGTTCGCTTGTGATGACTACGAGTTGTCCCCCGATGTCGTCGCAGGCAAATTTGGCTTCCCACCAAGTGCTGTTGGTGTCGAGGAAAGCCTTGTAGTGATTGCCGCGGAAAGCGACGGCGTCTTTGGCCGGTTCGACCTTGTCGGCGAAAGCCGCGTTCGTGAAAGTCAATGCAAGAATGGATGTGAGTATGAGATAGAGTTTATTCATAGGTATAATAAGCTAATAGGAGAAAGCATTGGTTTCGCAACATCTTTTCGTTTTCTTCGGACAATTTCTTCTCGAAGCTTCTCTGGGCTTTATCTTGACTAGGGAAAGGTATTCGGGCACTTTAAACCGTCTTGCCAATCACATGGCAACTAGGTCGGGCCGTAGCGCAGTCTGGTAGCGCACTACGCTGGGGGTGTAGGGGTCGTGGGTTCAAATCCCACCGGCCCGACCATTTTTAACTTTTGATTATTCCTCTCCCCGTGAACATGGAAAAGAATCCAACCGTAGGCTGGCTTGGAACCGGCGTAATGGGCGCTTCCATGGCTGGTCATTTGTTAGAGGCGGGCTACCGTTTGAGCCTGCATACGAGAACTCGTTCCAAGGCCGCCCCCCTGATTGACAAGGGGGCCAAGTGGGCAACCTCGCCGGCCGAAGTGGCCGAACAATCTGATTTCGTTTTCACCATGCTTGGCTATCCTCATGACGTGGAGGAAGTTTATTGCCAAGAAAAGGGGGTGCTTGCAGGTTGCCGGCCCAATTCGATTCTGATCGACATGACGACCTCCAGTCCGACTCTCGCGGAACGAATTTCAGGGAAGGCCTTCCAAAAGGGGTGTCATCTCCTGGACGCTCCCGTGAGTGGTGGAGACGTCGGGGCCCAAAACGGGACTTTGGCGATCATGTGCGGCGGGGACCAAGAAGCTTTCGACAAGGCTCTCCCTCTGCTTCGGGTCATGGGGGACAAGATCGAACTGTTTGGTTCTTCCGGTTCCGGCCAGCGCGTCAAAATGGCCAATCAAATTCTCATCGCGTCCACTATGATCGGCACGGTTGAGGCTCTGTTGTACGCGGAAAAGGCGAAATTGGATCCGTCTCGGGTCATTGGCTTGATCGGCCAAGGGGCGGCTGGTTGCTGGTCCATCAATCAGCTTGGACCCAGGATGGTTCGATCCGATTGGGAGCCGGGTTTCTTCGTCAAGCATTTCATCAAGGACATGGGAATAGCCTTGGATGATTCGAAGAGAATGGGCTTGGAACTGAAGGGGCTTGCCTTGGCTTCCGAGTTTTATCAACGAGTTGAAGAGGAGGGGTTTGCGGAGAAAGGAACCCAAGTCCTTCTCAAAGTTCTCAGGAAGATGAATGAATCTTGATGAGATTCTTGCGAAAAGAGTGTTTCCAAATTCCTAGGAATCAGTAAGATAATACCTCTTTTATATTTTTCATGGTCAATTTAGTTACCGGAGGAGCTGGATTTTTGGGCAGTCACTTGTGTGATCGTCTGCTTGAGCGTGGTCAGGAGGTTATC
>JAYOII010000118.1:352-895 GCA_038118685.1 Opitutia bacterium | reverse complement strand
TTTACCGGTCGCAGGCAGAACGTGATCCATCTTCTCGATAACCCGAAATTCGAACTGATGCGCCACGACGTGGTCGACCCCTTCAAATTGGAAGTAGACCGTATTTACAATTTGGCATGCCCTGCGTCTCCGGTCCATTATCAGTTCAATCCGATCAAGACGGCCAAGACTTCCGCGATGGGAGCGATCAACTGCCTGGGGTTGGCCAAGAGGGTGGGTGCCCGGATACTGCAAGCCTCCACCTCGGAGGTTTACGGTGATCCGGAAGTTCATCCTCAACCCGAAGAGTACCGCGGCAACGTCAATCCGATTGGATTGCGGGCCTGTTATGACGAGGGGAAGCGTTATGCCGAAACCCTTTTCTTCGACTACCACAGGGAGAACAAGGTGGACATCCGGGTAGTCCGGATCTTCAATACTTATGGTCCTCGGATGCTTGCCGATGACGGAAGAGTCGTGTCAAAAATTTTTGTTAAGTCCGAGTAATGCGAGGTGCTAACCCCCAATTGAGAACGATCTAAAAACCCAAGATTTTTGTACGAT
>JAYOII010000118.1:0-342 GCA_038118685.1 Opitutia bacterium | reverse complement strand
TCGGATGCTTGCCGATGACGGAAGAGTCGTTTCCAACTTTATTGTTCAGGCCTTAAAGGGTGAGAGCCTTACGGTCTATGGAGACGGTTCTCAAACCCGTTCTTTTTGCTACGTTGACGATTTGCTCGAAGGAATGATGGGCGTCATGGAACAGGAGAAAACCGTCGGGCCGATCAATTTGGGAAACCCGACCGAATTCACGATCAAAGAGTTGGCCCAAAAAGTACTTTCCATGGTGAATTCAACCTCGACGCTCGTTGAAAAGCCTTTGCCTTCGGATGACCCGACCCAGCGCAAACCCGACATAAGCCTCGCGAAGGAGGTGCTTGGTTGGAGTCCCCA
>JAYOII010000117.1:0-8718 GCA_038118685.1 Opitutia bacterium | reverse complement strand
GCACACGGGAGCGGCGGCATAGGCGTGGGAGAACCGGATGCCTTGCTTGGCAAGCTTGTCCAGGTGGGGCGTTTCGTTGAATGAATTCCCATAGCATCCCAGTTCCGCCCATCCGAGGTCGTCGGCAAGAACGAAGATGACGTTCGGTTTGCGTTCTTTGGCAAAGGACAGGATGCTCAAGATGCAAAAGGGGATAAGATAGAGGATTGATTGATTTATCATTTGAGAAAAACGGATAGGGCAGCCTTGGCGGTTGCGGCCGAAGATTCGAAAGCGATGGAATGGGGACGGGAAGCTTTGATTTCGGAAAGGGGGCTATCCTTGGAAACGACCTTTTTTTCTTCGGTCCAAAGTTCGAGCTTCACTTTGAGCGGGCAGTTTTCGACCGATATACGCTTGCTTAGTCCTCCCTGTTTGTTTTGCCGTTCGATCCTGATCTTCGTTCTGCCTGTTTTCTCACCGATGGGGACTTCAAGTTCCATCCAATCCCATGCGGCGGGCATGGCTTCGCGCAGGCTTAAGGTTTGTTCCGGCAGTGAGTAGGAAAGCCCGAACAAACCTTCCAGAAAAAGGAGAATCTTGCCGGCGTTGAAGTTGGAATACTGATCCCCGAACAAGGTCAGGTCTCTGCGGTACGCCTCCGGGGCCACGGGTACGCGCCACTCTTCATGGTAATTGTAGTTCTCAAGGTGATTGACGGTTAGTTCGGAGGCAATCTTGGGAAAACCTTGGCGAAACATTCCGTCCAAGGTGAAGTAGGCGGTATCAGGCGTGTAGCCGAAATCAAGATCGGGAGGAGACGTAAACTTGCTCATCGACCGCTTGGCCATGGCCAAGGGAAAGAACTCTCCGTAAAACCCATCTTCACGGTTGAGGGCCCAGGCGTTGATCATTTTCCGGGCATAGTCCCGGGGGAAATGTTTCGAACGCATGGACCAGAAGGCATTGGTCATGAACATTCCGTTCTTGGGACCCAGAAAGAAATTCTCGTGCCCGTTGACTTCCCACCTTTGGTCAAACATCATCCGCACGTGCTTCGGTTCTCTTCGGACAAGTTCGCTCCAGTGCGAGACGTCTTCCTCATGACCCAGCAGCGTGGCCATTTTCTCAAGCGTTTCCGCTACTTCGAACTCATTCATTGCAAAGCCACCGAGGCGCTTCCGGAAAACCTTTTGAAAATAGCCTTCATAGCATTTCCGCAGGAAATTCAGATCGCCCGAATACTCGTAAATTTGCCATGCGCCAAGGACATGTTCGGACAACTCACCCCCATAGGCTCCCGAGTGCCAGCTGGTGCCCTTGTTGTCGGAGAGCATGATGGTCCCGTTGGGGGTCTCACGGTACCTTCCGTTCTCGACCAGGTGTTTCCAGGTCAAAACGTTTCCATAGGCGAAGCGCGGCTTGTCCTGCGTCCAAGCGCCGACCTTGATTTGGAAACAAGCGTCGTAGCGATGGATTCCGAGAAAGTTGTTTACCGCAGTTTGGGTGTGGTTTTCCATCTCCCACCCTTTTTGTACGTCGATGTAGTACATGAGGTAAAGGGCCCAGAGGTAATAGTAGATCTCTTCGAATTTGGGATCGCTGCAGCGGAATTGCGGGATCTCCTCGCGAAGCAACCGGTTCATCCCGCTTGTTTTTGCAGTCAGCATCCGTCGGTCGCGGGTAATGATCTCGCGGGCCGCCCGGAGCGCTTTTCCCGGATCGTCATTCATTGCCCAGGAAACGGTTACGCCTTTGGCATCGCAAGGAACCTCGAAAAGATACTGGCTCTCTCCTTTTTCCCCTCTCTTCAATTGAACGGTTTTGGAAAAATCCTTGGTGCATGAAAGCGCGGTCGTCATGCCCTGATAAACGATGGGACCGATTCGCTCCGGGCCGTTCGGGTCCGGTCGGGAGCGTACGGTTCCTCCCTCGCTGATCAGGATGGCGTTTGTCTTGGCCTCATACTTGATTTTCGAACTCGAGGAGACGCTGTGCCTGACGAAGAAACTATGCCCTTCGAATCGAAGCGTTATCGGTTCCGACGAAGTAATGATGGACGCGGCTGCGTCGTTCGAGCCAATGAATTTCTCTTCCTTGATCAGGACGCCCCCGACCTCGTATTCACATATCATCTTGTCGGGCCGCCATATCATGCGGATGGGCGCCGGATTGCGAAAAAGTTTTCCTTCGATGAGCACGCTGCCATAGAGGACGCGGGTGTCTTTGTAGAACTCCCACCCCATGTAGTCGTTACCGGTTCCAGTGTGCTCGGTTCCCTTCAGTCCGCTTTCCAACAAGCCCGCGCCCCGGCCTCGCAGGTCATGATGGAAGGGGTGGGTTAGCCCGATGGTCTCGTCTTCCACCGGTTGCCAACTGGCATGGAAACCACCGACGTAGTAGCTCAGGTTGCCGGCCAGGAAGCCGTGTTTTTTGCCCTGAATGGATTGTTCGAGAAATTCGCAGTAGTTCCTGTCGGCGGAGACGGTGCCGGAAATCAGGCTAAGAATCAGGCCGGCAATGGTTGCGAGGCGTCTTGGCATTTGCCGATCCAAATGGGGATGGTTTCTTCTAAGCCGAGGAGATCAATCCTCGAAAACAACCTTCACCTCCAGGATGCCAACGGCTGCATCTTCCTTGGGTGTCATATGGATCCGGATGGCGTCGCAAGTGAGAGGTGCGGCCGGGTGAACGACGTTATACTGGTTGGCCCGGTTGTCGTAACGATCGGTGACGTAAAGCTCGAACGGTTTCCATTCACCGTTGTTGCGTACCTCGAGCGACCATTCCTTGGGGAATTTGACGTCCTGTTGATCCTGCATCCAATAGACTCCGATGTCTCGAACTTTTCTTGCTTTTGCGAAATGGCCCTCGACCCATTGTTTTACTCCCAGTTGAGGGCGACTGGTCCACCTTGGTACTTTTTTTCCACTCGACCATTGGGGTTCTTTTCCATCGCCAACGGCGCTTACTGTGTCGAGGTCGGAAGTGTGCGAGGCTTTCAACGTTTTGAAGATGCTCTTTTTGGGGAGTTTGTGCGGATCGTAGATGGACAGTTCAGGGTTGGTCGGAAACCAAATGGTCATGGAGCCCGGCTTTCGGTTGTTCCATGCATAGTAGGGAATGAGAGATAGGTTTCGTTTTTCAGGAGCGCCGGTTTCTTTCAGGGCGTTCGCTTGAGAAACCACCTTGATGAAAGATCCGGCCGGATGCTTGACGCGGGAAAGGTTGGTTTTTCCAACGGTGGGTTTCTTGTCCAGAAAGAAGCGCTGGGTGGCGCCGCCGTTATCCACTTCTTCGGCGCAAAGGACGAAAGGTCCCCGGGTGAAGGCCACACGGTCATGGTTATCCTCTACGCGGTCGTCACATTCGTTCAGGCGGGTCGGCATAGGCAATTCGAGAACGACCCTGTCTCCTTTTTTCCACTCTCTCTCAAGAACGGCAAAACCTCGTTCGATCGATGGGTTGACCTTCTTTCCGTTTACCGAAATCACCCACTTTTCGGAAGAAGAGTCCAAGTAACGGTACAGTTTGCCGGGCACGAATTGGTCGCCCGTCCAGGTGGGGATGCGCATATGCAGGCTGAAGGAGGAAGGTTGCTCCGGGTTGAGGGAGACTTCGATCCGGCCATCGTCGGGGTAGTTCGTTTTTTGGGAGATCGCAAGCGTGGTTGCCCCCATTTTCAATTCCGTCGAGGTTTCGGCATACATGGCGAGGTAGAGGTTCTTGTCGTCATGAGCGTAGGTCATTCCCTGAACTTGGGGAAGCAGGCGGGCCATGTTGCTTGGGCAACATGCGGTCCCGAACCAAGGGGCTCTTCCGGCGGTGCCATGGTTGAAAGGGTACTTTCCGTCCGCCTCCAAGGGGTTGACGTAAAAGAACCGGTTGCCTTCCAGGTTGACCGCTGCGAGTACGTTGTTCAGGAGCGAAACTTCAGCAACGTCGAGGTACTTGGCGTCCTTGTGAGCCAGAAACATTCTGAAATTGAAAAGGACGTTTCCGACCGCGGCGCAGGTTTCGTTGAAGGCGTCTGCGTTGGGCAACAGATATTCGGGTCCGAAACCTTCGATTCCATGAACGGCCCCCAAACCACCGGTGATGTGCATTCTCGTGTCCGTGATGTTTCCCCAAATTCTGTGCAGAGCCCGGGTGTATGAATTCTTTTTCTTGAGATGGGCCAAATCGGCCATTGCGGAATAAAGGTAGGTTGCCCGGACGGCGTGTCCGACCGCTTCGCTTTGCTTGTCGACCGGGGCGTGTTGCTGGGCGTAGGTCGGAGACATGACGCCTTCCCCATCGGGGACGTAGGTTTTCCCTCGGATATCGAGAAACTTCTCGGCCATTTCCAAATAAAGCTTGTTCCCCGTCACTTTGGATAGCTTGACGAGGGCGAGCTCCATTTCCTGATGGCCGGGGGCCTGACGTACAGGCTTGCCTCCGTTGTATTTGGGGTCGCCCTGGAAAAATACTTGGTTGACGTGTTGGGCATTCTTTTCCGCAACCTTGAGCAACTTGTCCTTGCCGGTAGCCAAGTAGTAGGCGATGGCGGCCTCGTAGAGGTGGCCCATGTTGTAGAGCTCATGACTGTGTACGACAAAAGCATAAGGTTCGTTGCCCATCATGTTTTTGTCCGAACCTACCTTGGTCGTGTGAGAGGGGTAGAGGTATCCATTCGGCTCTTGGGCGGCTTCGATCACCTCCACGATCCGGTCGAACTGAGCTTCCAACTCGGGGTCGTCCTGCAACTGGGCCAGGTAAGCCGCTCCTTCCATAACCTTGTACAGGTCGGAATCAATGAAACGGTGGGGGCGGTGCCCCTCTACTTTCTTGCCCGCGAGAAAATCGGCGGCCGCTTGCAAGTGCGCGACTCCGGACTCGGTCTTCTCGAAAGCAAACGGCACCAAAACCTTGCGCTGAGTGACAAGGCGCGGACGCCAAAACTCGCTGGTCATCTCGACTTCGTGAAAGGGTACCGGTTCGATTGGCTCCTTGGCTTGCAAGAAAAACGCAAGGAACAAAGAAAGAATAGCTGGGCAAGCGATGAATTTCATAATTGATGAGTCTAGCAGAAGGTGGTCTTAAATATCAACTATATCCCATATATCAAAAAATACCTGAATTGGGACATGTTTTCAACTTCGTCGACCAGTTTATTCGAGGGCGTTGGTTTTGAATCGAATGGTTGGTCCGACGGGAATCCGGAATGCGGAGTAATCCGAATGCAGATCGGCGAAGGAGGGAATGGCAAGAGCTTGTTTTGCGTTTCCATTTCTGAAAAGCAGGCTGCGAATGATCCTGACCGAGGGGTTGATGAGGGGAGACAAACCGTCATAAGCTGCAGGATCATGAAAATGGTCACCGTCGCCGGCTTTGGTGGTCATGGTCAGCAAATACCTCATTCCTTTGGGTAGCTTGATGGGGCGGTCGAGTTCGAGGTATCGAAATTCACCGTCCAATTCTCCGTGGCTTCCCGGTTTCATTTCCGCCCAAGCCATTTTGGCAGGACCCTTGCCCTTTGTTTCCCAAAGCGTAATGGTGTGATGACTTTTGAGCGATCTCGGTTTTTTCCCTGCCCTGCTTGGCTGGTCCCGTTCATTGTCCGATGGAATGCCCCGGGCTGGTCGAAACGGCCGTTCGCGGTCATGGTCATCCCACATACCCAAATGGGTCGCGACTCGTTCTTCCAAGACTTCGAACTCGAACCCGACCGAGCCGGTCAGGTCATTTCTCAGGTTATGCCAACCATCGTCCAAAATCAAATTTCCGTCGACAGGCGTTGCAAGGGGGCGCGAATAGCCTTGGTTGTGGATCTTGAGTAACTCGTTCGTTATCTTAATCACTTCCGAACTTTTGTCCTCTTTGAAATCACCCTGCTCATAGGGGTTTTGGTTCAGGTCGTAAAAGACAACCGATTCGGATGCCCCCGATGCTCCATCCTCTGACCATGGGCGGGCCAAGCCGCCACGGACGATCAGTTTTTTCGAGCCTTTTCGAATGGCGATGGCATCGTTCTCATAGGGTGGGCCGAGATGACAAAAAAAATAGCGGGTTCGCAGGTCGGGTTGACTCGGGTCTTTCCAATGCGCAAGTGAATCGAGGCTGTCCTGAGCCTCGTTGGGCTTGAGTTCTTCTCCCACTGTTTGAGCCAAAGTTGCGAAGAGGTCGGTCAGTGAAAACAAGTTGCGGTTGATTTGACCGCCTTCGAAATTTCCCTTCCAATACACGACAAAGGGGACGCGGTGCCCGCCCTCCCAAATCTTTGCTTTCTTGCCACGCAACCCTCCGCTTTCCTGATTTGGACCGGTGTTGTCCCCTACGTTCGGTCCATTGTCGCTGGTAAAGATCACGAGTGTGTTGTCGATCAGTTTGTGGCCGGGGGAACGCGGGTCGTCCGTTTCGCGCAAGGTCTTGAGCAAAGCTCCGAATGCGACGTCGTTTTCCAATACCATGTCTTCGCGCTCTCCTCCCTTCGCCCCATCGGTATAGTTGCTCTTCCCTTTGATCGGGGTGCCGGCAATGGCATCGGGTACGGCGTAAGGTCCGCTTGGGTTTTGCTGGAGGTGATTCGCAGTGGGGACGTAATAAAGGAAGAAAGGCGCCTGACCTTTGCCTTGTTTTTTCAGAAAGGCCATTGCTTCGCGCAGGAAATCGGGACCGAGTTGAGCCAAGTCCCAATCCGGAGCGGCCAGAATTCTACCTTCGCGGTGTTTCATGCCGATCCGCTTCGTTTTCGAACGGTCGGAAAAGGTCCAGCGGTCGTTACGCAGGTAAATTCTTGGCTCGGTGTCGAGCGGATCTTCGGTGTTTCCGGGTACGCCGAAGAATTCGTCGAAGCCGTGATGGGTGGGACCGTCCAGAATCGGTTTGGTGAAATCGACGTCCCGGAAATCAAACTCGTCGGCAGGCTCCCCGTAGCCGTCGTCGAAATCCATGCCGACATGGTATTTTCCGATAGCCGCGGTGACGTAACCGCTCCTTTTCAGCATCTCGGGAAGAGTGGTGAGGGATCGGTGAATCATCGGGCGATTGGGACCATGAGGAAGCCAGCCCTGCTTTTTTAAGTAGGACCGTTGGGAAAGCCTGCCCGTCAGGAGGGAATAGCGGGTCGAGCTGCACATGGAGGCGGGGGCATGGGCATCCGTAAAGATCATACCCTGCTTTGCGAATTTCTCGACGTTCGGAGTCTTCAGGGTTTTGGCGATTGTTTTGGCGCCTGGCATCAAGTTGATGCCCAAGTAGGCGCTGGTGTCACCGATGCCCATGTCGTCGGCCATGAAGATTAGGACGTTCGGCTTCTTGGGTTGGGCCGTGACCGTGCCGAGACATAGCATAGAGCAAAAAACTACTTTGAGAAAAAGAAGAGGAAACTTGGTTAAGATCGTCATGCTTGGAGTCATCATTGAGAAGAAGATTGAAAAGCGGCCGGGAACCCGGTCAGGTTCCGATTTGGGCAACGAGCAAAACAAGTCCGATAATGACGAAACAAATCCCGAAGCAAGTGATGAAACCGATCACGTCGTACTTGGTCGGTCGTTGGAATTCGAGGTTGGAATTGGGGAAGAGTTTGTTTTGGTCGAACCGGTCGGGGTTGGCGTAGCTTTTCTCGATTTCGGCTTCGTCCTTTTCAGGAACGGGATCGACCGGTGTTTTCATTTTTACGTAAAGGCGATCAAGAGCCTTTTTGTCGTTTGGCTTGGTCAGCAGACTGGCGATGATCATGACGAGGAACGGAGCGATGATCTTGAAAGGGAACTCCAATGTCTTCAAGGCGGCGTTGCTTACTTTGGTCAAGTCCACGCCGGGAATCTTATCGTAAATCAGCATGTCGAATCGGAAGGAACCAAGTCCGGTGGTTATGCCTTGCTTCTCTTCGACTCCACCACTCCAGTAGATGGATTTGCCTCCTCCGGTTTCGGTTTTCAAGTTTGTCTGAACAAGGGAGGGCTCGGTTCGCAAACTTGGAGCGACCGCAGGGATTAGTCTCGGTAAAACGAAAAAGGTCAGGACGCAGAAAGCCACGGTTATCCATCCCGCTTTGGTCGTGGCTCTTCGCCAATACATTCCCACCCAGAAAAGAGCCGCGAAGGTCATGGGTACGACCCAAGTCAGTTCAAGTTGTTTGAACATATCCAACATCGTGACCGAAATGATCACGGCGCCCAAGACCACGACTCCCCCGGTTGCCCGGCCCAGGAGGAGACATTCCTTTTCTCCGGCCTTGGGGTTGACGAAAGGGACGTAGATATTTCTAACCACCAAGGCCGAACAGACGAGCATGTAACAGTCCACGCTGCTCATAAGAGCCGCCAACAGGCAGGCCAGCATGAGGCCGACCAAGCCAATGCCCAGAGGGCCGAGCAATTCCTTGGTGGCGGTTCCCCACGCCATGTCCGCGTCCTTTATCAGGGCCATGTCATCCCCGAACAAAGTAAGAACGATCAGGGCGGTTATGACCCAACCGATGGTGCAAAAGCGTTTGATGAAGTTTCCCGTCACCAAGCCGATGCGGGCGTCTTGTTCACTTTTGGCGGTTCCGCCTCCCGTAACGATGAAGTGGGGAGTAAGTACGATGCCGATTATGTTCATGATCACGATGACCACGATTGCATAAAGGGGAAATTCGCTGGCTGCGTCTCCACCCAAAATCGTGAAATTGTCGGCGGGCAATTGTTCGTGCATGACGCGGAATCCATCGGTCCATGAATCTCCCGGAGAACCAAATTTTTCCACGACCGCGTG
>JAYOII010000116.1:0-8749 GCA_038118685.1 Opitutia bacterium | reverse complement strand
CCTTTTTTGGAACGACGGTTTCCGCAACTCCGAAGGCGTTAAGCCTCTCGTTCATGATTTCCACGACCTTGTCCATTGCCGTAGCACCGGATGGGTCACTTCCGTCCGCGGTGACGTTCAAGTCACGAGCTTCCATGGTGAAGGCTATACCCCCACGGAGATCCAGGCCAAGTTTGATGGCGGCTTGTGAGTTTCTAAGCAAAGTTCTAAGCACCATGTCATTGCGCTTGTCACGATCCTTGACGTGACCTGCCCGAATTCCGGGATTGATCCAAAAAGGAAAGAGTCGCGAAAAGATGGTATTAAGTACGCCTTCGGGTGGTTGGAAGTAAGCCGAATAGTCCAACTTGTTTTCTTTGCCATAGTTCCGAAGACTTTCGAAATCGATGGGCTGGTCTTCCTCCAAACCGGCTCGGATACCGGCGGTGACGTCCGAGAAAGAGACATGATCGGGGTATTGGGCGGGATCGGCGGTGGTGCCCGCTTGCGCCTCGGCATATTCGCCCAATTCCCTGTCCTCGAATGGAGAAATGAGCGAAAAGCTGACCAGAAGGATGCCGAAGATGAAAATCAATTTCCAGATGGTGGACTTTGTCATGGCTGGATAGGGGGTAAGGAAAAAGAAGGACCGAATTTAGTCTAGCTTCTCGGCAACGGACTCTTTGGCGATCTCGATCTTCACGCTTTCGGCAATTCGTAAGACGAACCGATCTTCTTTTACGCCGGTGATGGTGCCGAAAAGTCCTCCGGCGGTCTTGATCTTGGCTCCTTTTTCGAGAGCTTGCAGCATCTTGGCGTGTTCCTTCTGCTTCTTCCGTTGTGGCGCAATCAGCAAAAACCAAAAGGCAACGAAGATCAGAAGCATGATGATGATTTGCATGTCAAAACCGCCTGCCCCCGTTGGGGCGGCCTGCGCTAAAGGTTGCAGAATGAGCTGTAAGTCTGATGTTTGCATGAGAGTAGAAAAAGGGACTTATCAAAACCCTAAATGGATCATATGGCAAGCTTGGAAGCTTTGGCTTGTCATTCCGAATTGCAGCGTTTCCATCAAGGCAAACGCTCTTTGAGGTCGGGCGGAAGATTCTTGATATGAAGGTCGCGTTGCGGGTAGGGGATTTGGATGCCATTTTCCTTGAATTTGTCCCAAATCGCGAGCATGACGGCACTCCTTACGTTTCCGACGCCATTCGAAGGATCGTCTATCCAAAATCTTAACTCCAAATTAACCGAACTATCGCCAAAGCCAGTTAAAAGACAGCGGGGTTCAGGGTCTTGGAGCGTTCGGTCCACCGACCGGGAAGCTTCCAGGCAAAGCCTGATTGCCTCACGGGGTTCATTCTCATAGGAAATGCCCAAAGGTACGCGGACGCGCACGTTGCGATCGCTGAAGGACCAATTGACCACTCGGTTCGTTATGAGATCCTCGTTCGGAATGAGATGTTCTTTTCCATCCCGGGTTATGACCGAGGCGTAGCGGGCTCTCAGGGAGTTGATCCAACCGTAGGTTCCGTCGATTTCAATGACGTCGCCAGGCTTGATCGATCGGTCCAACAGAAGAATGAGTCCGCTCACCAGATTGGAAACGACTTTTTGAAGCCCGAATCCAATCCCTACGCCAATTGCTCCACCAAGCAAAGCGAAGGAAGAGAGATCCAAGCCGATCGTGGATAGAGCCACGATGAAAGAGAGAAAAACCAAAAGAACACGGAGAATTTTGGTCAGAAGTACTTGCAAAGAAGGAGGCAAGTGAGGAAAGCTCCTGATTTTCTTCTCTCCTGAGGACCCGAGCATGGAGCTGATCCAAAGAAGAAAAAGCAAAATGGCTACCCCGTTGAGGAGACCAAGTACCGAAATCGTACGGTCTCCGACCTTGAAAGAAATCAGCTCGAGTACTTCCATGGTGGCTTCCAACAGTCCGAAACTGTGCAAGGCGGCCAGGCCGAATGCGATCACGGCTATGAGGCGGAGCCAAGCCCGGCTTTGTGTGAAACCCGAAACCAAGCGGTAAATTGCCCAAGCAGTAGCGGCACTTGCAAAAGGCCGAATGAGAGCTTCGGATCCAAGGCCCAGAGGGCCGGCAACGGCCAAGCTGATCAAGCATAGGAGAATCAGGTAGACCGGGGCAAGCATGCGCTCCGAGTGTTTCCATGCTTTTTGCGACCAGCTGTCTGATTCGGAATTTTCCGAAAGGCTTTTGAGCAGGGGTTTCGTCAATCGTGTCAACAGGATCACGACCAGAAGCATGCCCAAAAGTATTCCGCCCTGAATGCCAATGGCGGGATCCAACCAAAAGTTTTTGATGTTTTCCCAGTTCAGCTTTTCTAGAAAAGTTTTCGCATTCAATATATTTTTAGATTGAAGCCAATGTCGAGGGAGGCAACAAGCAATTTGCGTCCGGGTAGAATTGTAGGACAAGAAACCGGTTAGGCGCCAATTAACGTCAAGGCCACTTGGGCGCATCCGATAAGGAACCCTATGAGCGCTCCGATCACCTCGATAAACCGAAATTCCTTTTTCATGAGGGAAGAGAGCAAAGCCTCCAGTTTTTCGGAAGAGAAAGCTTCCACTTTTTCCCGAACCATCTCCCGTACGTCCAAGTCATTCTCGATCTTTTTGGCCACACCATCGGCCGACTCCCTTATGAAGTCCCTGAGCTCGTCCTTGAATAATTTCGTTACCTTCTCGACCATGTCGTCACTTAAAAACATGGAAAGCATGGGGAAGCTTTTGACCAATTTCTCCCGAATCGTTTTTTCAATTCTTCTTCCGATCAAGTCCATGGTCTCTTGGCTGGTGGAAACTTCCTTGATACGATCGGTCACTTCCTCTACGGAGAACAATTCTTCGGATACCAAATCACCGAGTTTTGCTGCAAGTTGAGCTTGTCGCTTGGGAAAAACACCTTGGACTTCAAAGCCAAAAATGGAAATGGGGGCCTTGGGGTGAAAAAGCATTTTGACCGCCAAGAAGTTAGTCAACCATCCGATCAAGGCTGCAATCGGCGGAAGAAGATAAAGGACGTACTCGCTCGAGAGATTCGTTGCCGTCGTACACAAAAAGGGGAGAGGGGGATCGCAGAGGTCAAGCAATGGCAACATGTGGATGTATTTAGTGGTTGATGAGCGGTGCGGTCTACTATGTAAAAGCACCCGTGGGCAAGCATCTTTTACCCTCTGTTCTCTTTACCCTCGCCTGGGTCCTGTGCGGTTGCACTCAAGTCGTGACTTTGCCCGTACGAACCGTGATTGATCTCTCCAACCCTCCTGTCCACGTCGAGGCGGATTCCACGATCGACTTGGCCGAGGAACCGGAAAGTACGAATAAAAATAACCCTTGAGCCGTTCCGCCAGAGCGGACGTTCAGACATCAGGGCACAAAAAAACCACCGGATGGGTGGTTTTGCCAAAGAATGAGAGCGTTGCTACCTAGTTTCCTGATTGCATCAATGAATCAATGGTTTTGCAAACTCCGGCTAGGTTCTTTGCGCCCTTGCTGTTTTATCTGCGCCTGCGTGAACCGAAAGAAACTTGTTTGCCGAAACCGCGGTTGCGTTTTTTGGAAACCGCGGCCCCGGTTGGGACCATCTCCGCAGGAGAATCACGATAGGAGAAATCATCGACAAATTTACGCGGCAAGGGGTTGCCCAATAATTTTTCGATCGATTGAACCAGAGGCAATTCCTCTGGCTTGCAAAGGGTAAAGGCTTCCCCTTCCGTTCGGGCTCTTCCGGTCCGGCCGATTCTGTGAACGTAGTCTTCGGAGTGTTGAGGAACATCGTAATTTATGACGTGCGTGACGTTCGAGATGTCCAGACCCCGTGAGGCCACGTCGGTGGCCGAAAGGATCTTGACTTTGCCGTCCTTGAAATCTTGCAAGGCTGACATTCTGTCACGTTGCTTGAGATCCGAATGGAGAACGCGGACCTCTTGTCCGTGCTCAGTCAGCCATCGACTGATCTTATCCGTTCCCCTCCTTGTTTGGAAGAAAATGATCAAGTTCTCGAACTCGATCTTTTTCAGCAAGGCGATGAGTAGATCGAATTTTTGAATCGCCGGTACGGGGTACAGGGCATGACTGACCGTGTCTGCGGCTGAAATCTTGATGTCGATTTTGGCTTCGGCAGGGTTGTCCAAAGCCCAATCCGCCAATCGCACCACGGAATCAGGAATGGTGGCCGAAAACAAAAGAGTTTGGCGGGAACGGGGGGTTTTTTGAATGATTTTGGTGACGTCCTCGATAAAACCCATGTCGAGCATACGGTCTACCTCGTCGAGAATGAGAACCTCGATTTTCTTCAAATTCAAGTTGCCCTGACCCAAGTGGTCAAGCAAACGACCGGGAGTTGCGACCACGATATCGGGCTTGTTGCGCAATTGCTCGAGTTGTTTGCCATACTTTACTCCCCCGTAGAGAAGGGCCATGTTCATGCCCAAATGCTTGCCGTAAATGCGAAAGTTTTCTTCGATCTGGATGGCCAATTCGCGAGTCGGGGCCAAGGCCAAGGCCCGGCATTCCCCGGGTTTTTCCAATCTTTGGAGGGTGGGCAAGGCAAAGGCTGCGGTTTTGCCCGTTCCGGTTTGAGCGGAACCCACCATGTCCCGACCTTCCAAAATGGGAGGGATGGCTTTTGCCTGGACGGGTGTCGGTTCCTTATATCCGAGTTCGTCGATGACTCGCAAAAGTTCGGGGCACAGGCCCAAGTCTTTAAAATTCATAGTCTTGTGTATCTTGAGAAGATCTTCTCGTTGCGCAAAGGCTTATCTAAAGCTTACTTTTGTCAAATGAGCGAGGAGAAAGAGAAAAAAAGGTATCGGGGGCGTTTGGCTCCGACTCCTTCGGGGTATTTGCACGAAGGACATGCGATGACTTTTCGCGTTGCTTGGGAAAGGACGGTTTCTCATTGTGGAGTTTTGGTTTACCGGAATGACGACCTGGATCCTTTGCGTTGCCGCGAAGAGTTCGCCCAGTCGGCCATGGATGACTTGAAATCTTGCGGTCTGACTTGGTCCGAAGGTCCGGATTGCGGAGGGAGTTACGGGCCCTATGACCAAAGCAAGAGAGGTGTTTTTTATCTATCAATCCTGCGGCAGTTGGCGGAAATGAACCTTGTTTATCCCTGCCTGAAAAGCCGAAAGGAAATTCGAGAGGCAGGTTTTTCTTCAACGGGGGGAGAGGAGTTTCTTTTTCCGGAAGAATTTCGTCCGACCGGCAAGCTCCGCATCGAACCTAATTTCCCCGGCGGAGTCAATTGGCGCTTCCGAGTCGAGTGGAACAAGGAGATTTCTTTCTTCGACCGGGCAAAGGGAATGCAACGGTTCATTACAGGCAAGGATTTTTCGGACTTTTTGGTTTGGCGCAAGGAGGGCGTGGCTTCTTATGAGTTGGCTACCGTTGCCGACGATCATGCCATGGATATAACCGAGGTTGTCCGCGGAGAGGATCTTCTCCTGTCGAGCGCAAGGCAGTGCTTGTTGTTCGATGGACTCGGGTGGTCCCGTCCGGACTTCTATCACTGCGAACTGTTGCTTGATGAAGAAGGGAGAAAGCTTTCCAAGTCGGAAAGAACCTTACCTCGCCTTTTCTCTTCCTCTTGAGCGTTCCCTTGCTTTGACCACGGTTAGGAACTCGTATTGGCCATGTAACCGGGCGAAGACGTAACCGGGCCAACCATCAAGAAAACCACCTTGCCAAAGATATACGTAAAGAAAGCGAAGGGTCGGTCTGAAAGGAAGGGTCCTGAAAACCCGTCTCAAGAACCGTTTTCCTTTGACTCCTTTGTGTTGAAGTGACCCTGCCTTGTCTTGGCTCGTACTTTCCACGACAGCTTCCCAGTTCGAGTATCTGTTGTGTTTTTCCACGAAACTTTCGATGGTTGGAAAGGCGTGGTGGTCCATGATTGCTTTGAGCTTGCCGGTCGTGCCTTCTACGACCACGTGCTCGTGAATCTCATGATCTCCGCTGTCAGTGTCGCCTCCCGTGATCTTTTCGTATCTTCCGAGTCGATGCTTGAAGAGACGAAGGTTCCAATTGGGAAAGTAGGCATGCTTGAGCGGTTTGCCCATGAAGAAGTACCGGCGGTTGATCCAATAACCGGAATGAGTCGAATCCGAGTTCTCAATGATCTTCCGTATTTCCTCTTCCGCTTCGGGAGGCAGGCATTCATCTGCATCGAGGATGAGAACCCACTCGTTTTTGAAAGGCAAGTTGTCGAGAGCCCAGTTTTTCTTTTTTGGCCAACCGCCCCGGTAGTTGAATTGCACGACTTGAGCACTCTCTTGCTCCGCGATGGAAATCGTACGGTCCGTGCTTTGGGAGTCTACGACGAAGGCTTCGTCAACCCAGTTTACGGAACGCAGGCACCGTTGGATGTTTTTTTCTTCGTTCTTGCAGGGAACAAGGAGTGAAACGGGAACTTTTGGCGAATTCATGATTGTAGGATTTCTCGCATATCCGATGACGGGAGAGGACCCGCTTTGTTCCAAGCCAGGAGGTTGGTGGTTTGGTCGGATACTTGAGTGTTTCTTTCCGCATCCCTGATTTCATACCCGAGAGCGGAAAGAAAACACAGAACCTCTTCTTGCCTGGGCGGGAAAGATTCGATGAACAGGATAGGTTTGTGATCCACCAAACACCCCTGTCCACCTCGGAGAACTTCGAGTTCATGTCCTTCCACGTCGATTTTTATCAAACTGGGTTTTGTTTCCGAGGTACAGAAGGAATCTAACATAGATCGCTCTACTTCAATCGAATTTGCATTGCGACCAAGATATTTCTCGATCCATGGGGTGTCTCCATTCTCAATCATTCCGGTGGCGGAAGTCAGGGGGTCTTGATGGAAGGAGATCATTCCTTCATCGTCACTAAGGGCAACTTCGTGAATGCGGACTCGATGCAGGTTCGAATGGTCAACCGTGAAACGTAGCAATTCCAAATTCTTAGGGTCCGGTTCGAATGCCATTACTTCCATGTTTTGACTTTGGCTCAATGTCATCCACGTATAATGGCCGTGGTTTGCTCCTATGTCGTAAAAGAACCTATTGCAGTTACTTCGGTCGAGAGCTTTCAGGGTTTCGGTGAACCATTTGGCGATTTCGGGTTCTTGTCGCTGCTTGGCCCAGCGAATGGAAGCGTGGGTAAGAGGTCTGATTGCAACGGGGAAAGGCAAGCCCAAATCGGTTAACCGAGGATAGTTCAACCGGGTTTTGAGAAGTAAGGAGTAAAGGCTTGTCTTTCTCAGGCAATGCAGAGGCGCGTTAAAAAAAAGAGGCAGGCTCACGACCCGAAGGATCCTTCCATCACTTGCCCGTACAGTCTTTCGTAGTTGTTGGCGCAGTCATGGGGGGTCGGTATTTTGGCGGAGGAATACTCGGGAAGCTCCTTGTTCATGGAACTGAGCAATGCTTGATTGATTTCCCTTTGATCGGTCGGATCAACGTAAGTCGCGGAGTTTCCCAGAATATCCGCAATTGCCCCGGTGCGCGTAGTGATGACAGGGCAACCCATGGCGTTTGCTTCCAAGGGTGGCCAACCAAAGCCTTCGACGAAAGAGGGAAAAACAAAAGCCCGCGCGTGACGATAGACTTGTCGTAAGTTCGGTTCGTCAACCTGATCCAATACGACGACTCTGCTTTTGTTGTTTTCCATCCAGGTCTTTGTTTCATCCGTTAACTCTTCTTCCTGCAAGCGGGGGCCGACGAAAACCAAATTGACGGACGGAAAGTGGGAATTGTTCAGGAGTTGTGAAAAGGCAGAGAGAATGGCTTTCCTGTTCTTGTACCAAGCAGAACTTCCGACATGCAGAAGGTAATCGGTGTTGGATGGATCGAAAGGAAGTTCGCTTGCCCTTGAGCTGGCCATCGCGTTGGTAGATACCCCGAGATGGATGACCTCGGATCGTCCTTTCGAATGGGGGATTATTCTGTTGAGGTCTTTTTCAGTGAAGGAGGAATCGCAGGCATATGCGTCGGCCTTCCCCAATGAATTGCAGATCCAATTTTGCAGTTTTTTTCCAGTTCGGGAAATTTTTGGGGCATTCGGAAATTCATTTTTACTCATTCGCAAGGCAATGAGGTCGTGGCAGGTGATCAGACGTTTGGTTTTTGAATTTCTCGGAACATGCTTCAGGTAAACGGCATTCGAGTGGTCGATCACGTGAAGCAAGTCCGGTTGCGTTCTTGGGTTGTTGAGAACCTTCTTCAATCTACGGGGAAAAATAAGATACTTGTCGACGTAGGCCGACCACTTTTTGAAGGATGAAGTCGGTGTGAGGGGCTGCAACCGTGGTTCGGGAAAGATTTCGTTGCACTCGAGTGAGTTGGAATTCAATCCTCTGGAAAGAAGCTCACCAAAGCGAAGCATGCTTCTTTGTTCGTCTTTTCGATAGTTTGTCAGCAGGAGGACCTTGGGAGTCTTTGGCATCAAGTAAACGTTTTGGCACGAGCGGCAGCCAGGCACAAACCACCACCAAAGGCGGCAAATCCAAGGTTGGTTGGCTGTCCCAACAATCCGAAAAGCAAAATAGGGCCAGCGGCCCCGAAAAGAAAGATGGCAAGGTAATTTCCCCTGTTGATGGCCTTTAAACAGACTTTGAGCAAGTCAAAGGCCAACCATATGCGCCAAGCAATGAAGAGGATTCCCACGATAATTCCGTTTTCCAAAATTGGCCGGGACCAAGAGATCTCCGCTCCGGTCGCCCAAAAATCTGCCCCGTATCTCATGGCTAAAGTCGAACCTGCTCGTGTCGCTGATC
>JAYOII010000115.1:0-8806 GCA_038118685.1 Opitutia bacterium | reverse complement strand
GCCTTACCTCGACCCCCTTGACTGACAAAACGGGCTGGGCGACTTCATCTTGGTTGGGTAGCTTTTATTCATCCGGATCATCCTGGGTTTATCATCCCGCGTTGGACTGGGTTTACGTTAGATCGGACAACTCCAACGGTTTTTGGTTTTGGGATTCCGAATTCAAAGCCTGGTGGTGGACCAAGCCTGACGTCTTCCCTCACTTTTATCGTAATGATACGGGTTGGAGCTACTGGAATCTTTCGGGAAATTCTCGTCTTTATTATAATTTTGGTACCAAAACATGGCTTCCAGCACAATGAACCC
Organism: Opitutia bacterium; assembly: GCA_038118685.1. Classification (GTDB taxonomy): domain Bacteria; phylum Verrucomicrobiota; class Verrucomicrobiia; order Opitutales; family Seribacteraceae; genus Seribacter. The sequence goes on along the minus strand of JAYOII010000115.1, from coordinate 8,500 downwards.
TAGCCTTTCTCAATGAAATTAAGCCGTTTTACATGTTTATTAGGCTCTTTTTTTTGCGGAGCTTTCCTTCAAGGGCAAACCCTTAACGTAGCGCTTGACCCAATCAACCAAGTCCTCGTCGGGGAAAGTTTTACCGTTTCCGGCTCGGTTTCTCATGACCCCAATACCCCTCCTATCCCGGCTGGCACACCCGTAACCATTGCCATAGAAGTTCGGGATCCATCGAACAATCCCATCCTTATTTCCCCTGCCATTCAGGATTTTGGAGGTATGAACGGAAGGACGTTGAATTTTTCCCAAACTTTCAACATGCCCTGGACCGAGGATGACAAGTGGACCGCAGGCAATCGTTGGCAAGCTAGAGCTGAGGCATCTTCTCCGGTTTCCCTGCTGTCTTTTGCCACCACAAATTTTCCATTGCTTATTGCGGACCTTGGACTTGACGTTGACCCGTCGGATGGGGCCCGGCCCGGAGAATTCGTAAATCTAACCGGTACGATTCGGAACCTGGCGGCTGTTCAAACCGAGCCGGGAGTGTTCTTCAAGATCGAGGCATCCGTTGCGGGATCTCCCTACCGGCACAGTATCGTTTTTCCACCCGTTGGTTTTTCAGCGGGTACTTGGCCCATAGGCCCCAATAGTGCGAATGCTTTCACGATCCCAAACGTGTACATACCCCTTTCCGCACAACCTGGTGCTCTAGATGTTACCGTTACGGTGGATGATCCTGCAAACGGTATGATTTTTGAGCAGAACGAACAAGGAAACAACACGTTCGACCATACGATCAACGTAGACGGAGGACAGGCCAACCTGCAGCCTGCCAATTTTCAAATCAACGGGGGTCTGGAAGGAGCCTTCCAAGGGCTTGATGCAGTTCGCTGCAGCGTTGTCATTCGTAACGTCGGAACCGGTCCAGTTGCACCCGGAGACACCTTTGATTACCGAGTATTTCTTTCCAACGACTTGACTCCTTCCACGGATGATTTTCTTCTCAGGCAGGTCGATTTGGGCTCCAACGGATTGGGAGAGGGCTTGTTTCCCAATGAAACCATAACCCTTGATTGGGTCCAAAGGTTGCCGGATAATTTCGAAGGCGACTTTTACGTTATATCCGATATTAATGATGTTCCCTTTTTGCACAAGCAAACGCCAAGCCTGTCCCTGCGATCGGAAAATACCGTAACCATATCGAGCGAAAGCACTCAAGGGGGGCAGGGGCATCACCATTCCAGACCGAACACCACACTTGATGGACAAATGATTGCCCACGAGTCCTTGAGCAATGGGCTCAACCAAATACTGTTGGTGAACAAAAGCACCGGATTGACCACGACCATTACGACTTCAATCGGAGGAGGTTTACCCAATGGATCAAGTTACGCACCAGTAATTTCATCAAACGGAAAATTTATTGTTTTTCATTCGCATGCTTCCAATCTTGTCCCCAACGACAAGAACGGACACGTCGATGTTTTCAGATACGAGATTTTCAACAACAGATTGACTAGACTTAGTTTGGCGGCGAACGGCGAAGAAGCAAATGGAGGAAGTTTTTATCCTGTGATAAACAAAGACGGAACCAAGGTCGCTTTCGAGTCACATGCGTCGAATCTTGATGCGAGTGCGGCGACTTCGGGAAAGCAAATATTTCTTTGGACCGAAAGCAACCAGACCTCTTTGTCAACGGGTACTGTTTCAGCCTTAACGAATGGAAACGGCGATAGCTTCGACGTGTCCATGAGCGATGATGGAGAGCGCATGGTCTTCACCACTCATGCGACTGATTTGGTCTTGGGGGAATCGGACGCAAACGGCCTTTCCGACGTAGTTTTTCATGAGAATGGATCTTTTCTTTTCGCCGGTCGAGCGGAGGATGGAAGCCTTCCTACCGAAGGTGAAACTCGACAGCCGGAAATTAGCAAGGATGGAAATGTGATCACTTTCGTTTCTTCCGCCCGTAATATGGTCAGCCAAAAGGGTATAGCCTTTATTTTGATTGAAGAAGCCGGAGTTGGCTATTCGGCTGACGCGCAAGTCCTGATAAGCGACGTGAATGGAAGCGGTGCTTCGGTAAGGATTGCCAGCTTAAACCCGTATGGAGAAATCCTATCTTTTGCGATAGACAATCCCGGACGAAATTACGTTGCACCGACCCTTACCGTGGTTTCTCCAGCGAGCTCACCTGCTCCCGAAAAAAACGCCACTGCCATACCGCTTCTTGTTAATCCCGAAGGGGATGTTTTTCGAATTACTCTTGAGTCCGTCAAGGCTGCCAAGGGATCGGAAAGAATTAGCGAATCTCCGGCATTGGATGGAGATCCTGGGAGCGAAACAGGAGGGAACCTTGGCAGTCGCGAGCCTACCATCAGTCAGGATGGTAATCATATCGCCTTTTCCACGCAATCTTCCAACCTGCTCGATCTCAACGTTACCTCCACTAATCAGAAGACTTTTGCCAATCAAAGTTTTCGGCCCGCAACAACTCAAGCGGTCTTGCACTGGGGAATAGGTTCGATCGTGATTACCAACCCAGGGAGTAATTATCTTGGTACCGGAGATATCGTGATCGAAGATCTTTCTGGAAGCGGCAGTGGAGCAGTCGCCACCTATTCGGTTTTAGGCAACGGTCAAATCGGAAGTGTGACGATTGTCGATCCCGGAAGTGGTTATGATTTGAATAAAACCATAGTTTCCATCCAAAACGATCCAACGGGTAGTGGTTTTCTTTATCAAATTCTCGAAACCGACGGTACGGGTCTTGGGGCCAATCGTATCGGCGGAGCTTCCATCCATCGCATTGAGGTACTTGACTCTGGAATAGGCTACCCTAGCCAACTCAACGCGTCTTTGGAGAAACCCAGTATCATCATTGACGGGGATGGAGCGGATTTGGACGGAAACGACGTTTCCGACGCCCGTTTGAACCCCGACCGCCTTTTCGTTGGATCGGATGGACAAATCTTTATTGAACAACAAATTGACTTTGATATCAAAAACCGCCTTTCGTTGATTGGAACAAACCTCACGATTTCCGACGTTAACCGCACGCTGAATCTCAGTTTCGCTTCCACTCCTCAGGGGCTCAACATTCTTGGCGTCGACAAGAACATTGCCGGTCAGGACCAAAATGCCACTTCGCTCAGGGATGATCTGACGAATGCGATCATTGCCTTTTGGGGACGTCCGACCACTCTTTCACAGGGCATCATGGTCGAAAACAATATGTCAGGCGGAACGTCTTTTACTTTGCGAGGCTTGAATGCTTCCGCTGAATCGACCAACCCCTCGTCTCTCCAAATTTCTTATCGCTCGAACATGCTTGTTCAGGGTAGCGGATATACCCGTGCGACTCCTTTCATAAGTCCCGCGCCTATCGTCGTTGGCTATTCCGAGGTTCAAACCGGCACTCCGACACTCACAGCCCCAAATGGACGACCGATTTTCGATACCCGTGTAGATCTTCTGACCGATGATATTTATTTTTATGATCATACGACCTCCCGCAATCAAAGAGCGAGTGTTTCCAAGTTCGGTTTGCCGACCAATTACCTAAGTCCTCTTGCCACTCATCCCTCTCATCGGTTTCCATCTTTAAGTGGGGATGGTCGTTTTCTTTTTTTTAGTTCCGACGCGTCGGGAACGGGGGGCTTGATTTTTGGGCAATCCAACCAAACTCCTTTGGATTTGGTAGTCGACAGGAGTATTTATTCCGTCGATTTGAAATCCAGGGAGCTTCCCAAGAACAATGATGCAGTCATCAGTGTATCGTCAAACTTACTTTCCGTTACGGGTAACAAGCTATACTTAAACCGACCTTTTCCCGTAATGGTGCAGTCCTCCTCGTCGAAAGGATCAATCAATGCCTTGAGGCTATATGTTGATGGTGTTCAAATCGGAAACAACGCGGTAGGCGTTCTGGGAACCAGACATCACAAGACTTTCTTTTCATGGACCCCTACGCGACTGGGTACCCATGAAATCGTTGCATCGGTCATCAACAATTTGGGCGAAGAAAATTTTTCAAGTCCGGTAACCGCTGAAGTGATCGCTCCGACAAGTGCTTCGGCAACCGGCGGTCTTACTATCAGGCCAACCGGTTCCTTCAATCAAACGACTCAAGGTTCCAGCCTTCTTGGGTCGGTCGAATTCACCGGCTCCAATGGAAAAAGAGCCATCATGTCGAGCGTCTCTTTTTACCTGAACGATGAATTGATAAGTACGCAATACGATCCTCCTTTCAGCACCGTTTTCTCTCCTCCTGCCTATGATGGAGAAAACTCTCTTTCCAGGTGGTCTTTTACGGCCTTGGGGCACGACCTCAATGGGTCTACCGTAGTAACGAGCAGATTTGGACGCATACAAGGTAGCTTGGTTCTTCCTGCTTTGACCTTGCAGCCAATTAACACCCTTTCGGGAATGAGCGACAATGAAGTATTTGACAAGCAACGCGTTACGCTGGAAGCCAGCGTTCAGGGCGATAGTGATTCCCTTGCGTTGGTAGATTCCGTTCGTTTTTACGCAAATGGGTTTCTTTTGGATGGCAACCAGACTGGGATACCCATTACAAGCTCAAGCGGACAAATTCAGTCTATCGAATATAGAATCGATTGGGATGTTGATTTTGCAAGGTATGCCAAGCCGGATGGAACGGTCGAGATTATCGCTTTGGGGCAAATGAATCCTGCGGGAGGTTTTACACCTGTATTTTCTTCCGCTTCAATGTTCGTCCGAATTTCTCCACCGACTCCATGGTTGGATGACAAATCGGCATCCCTCTCACTTTTTTCAGATTTGAGCGATTCAAACATGAGTTCGAGTCAGTTGGAACATTTGCTTTCAAAAATTAATTCAGGCGATGAGAGCGCTCTCTCATCTTGGGTTGATGATTTAACCGAAGTCGCCTCTTTTCAACAAAAAATGAGTATTATTGCCGCTCGTCACATCTGCATGGGAGAGTGGCATAATGCTTTTCTTGATCTTGAGGCTGATTTCAGCTTGTGGATTCCAACTGGGGCCGCGAATTCCAATTGGCTTAAAAACTACATCGATTCGGTTTTATTTAGTGATCAGTACATCGCAAAATTCGGGGTGTTGCCTTACATGGTCGGCTTCCATAATGAAAAAGACATACATGATTTTGATCTGAACCGAAGATCCTTTGCCGAAAGGTGTTTGACGAACAAGTATGGCGAGACGCCTAATTTTCAACAGATGTTCCAAGGCTCGAAAAGAATGCTTGATGTTTGGGCAGTATTTAACCCCGAATATTGGGAATTGAGTCCCGCATCAACCGATCCTCAAGGCTTTTCGCCGCCCCGTCTCGATTCTCTTACTCCAAACGCATATTTGGCGGGCGAATGCGCGGTAGATTTTGTTCTCAAACTGACCGAAGAAGTTCCAATTGATAATTTGTCTTATATTCTATACACCGAGCCACTCAGAAAAAGGACCTACAAGGTCGCTACGCTGATTCAACTCCTTTGGCGGGAGAATGCCGATCCTGTTCTGGATGCCGATATAAGAAGACTCTCCGCCATGCCAATCAACGATGCGGTTCAATCGATTCTCAACGACTATCGCTATACTTCCAGATTCAATCTGATTTGGAGAGACTCGACCGTGAGCGATTCCAATGCCCCTTCCTGGAAAAACGAAGATTGGTTTGGTTATTTTTGGGATAAGTACTTCCCGTGGGTCTACCATACTAAATTCGAATGGATTTACGTCGCGGGTGTTTCACCCACACAGTTTTGGTTTCATTATGGTGAGCTTGGCTGGTTGTGGACAGGAGCCGCTTATTTCAAGGGCGGCTACGTATACAGCAATAATTTGCAGCAGTGGATATATCTATCTCCTGAAAACAAAACTTACTACTCGCAGGCGTCTCAATCCTGGGTGAGTTACTAGGACTCGATTCTTGTTGCCTTGACTAGGGTTGTCCACCTTACCCACTCGAAAGATCGTAGAACGGGGGGGGTTATTGAGGCGGTTCTCCGGTTGGACGAAAGCATGCGAGGTCAGGGGGTTGAATCTTATGTGACCGATGATCCGGGTGGCATTGCTTCGGATGTGACGCAGGTGATTTCTCATGGGTTGTGGCAATGGCCCGGAGTGGTTGCGAGAAAAAATTACTTAGCCTCCGGAGTCCCTTATTTTCTCTTTCCCCATGGCATGCTCGACCCTTGGTTCAAGTGGGCTTTTCCCTTCAAGCACCTCAAGAAACAGGCTTATTGGTGGTGGAGGCAAGGGAGAATTTTGCGAGACGCCCGGGCCGTTTGCTTTACCACCGAAGAAGAACGCAGATTGGGACAAGGGACCTTCCGACCCTACCAAGCCAAGGAAATTGTTACGGGATTGGGTGTCAGCGATCCACCGGGCAACGCCGAGAAGCAAACAGCTGAATTTTTCAATTCCTTTCCACAATTGAAAGACCGAAAGCGTTTGCTTTACCTAGGGAGGATGCATCCCAAGAAAGGCTTGGATTTGTTGATCCGCTCCTTCTTGGCCGATAGTCATCAGGGAGAGATTCTGGTTTTGGGGGGTCCCCTTGAAAAACCCGACAAGTATTTGACGAAGCTACTGAACGAAACAAAAGACAGGGAGGATAAAATCGTTTGGACAGGTATGTTGTCCGATGGATTGAAATGGGGGGCGTTGAGATCGGCCGATGCCTTGGTTCTCCCATCCCATCAAGAGAATTACGGAATGGTGGTGGCGGAGGCCCTTTCGGTTGGCACGCCGGTCTTTCTGACCGACAAAGTCAACCTTTGGAGGGAGGTTACCCAAGCAGGAGCTGGCCTTGTTTACGGAGATTACAGGAGCGGCATCGATCGATTGTTGGCGGATTGGCGAAACAATCGGCACGCCGGAATGAGCGAGGCAAGCCTACGCTGCTTCGAAGAAAAGCTACACATACGCAATTGCGCAAAAAGACTGATCGAACTATTGGATGGTTCGGAGAGTCGGGCTCATGTGAAGAGCACATGAAAATCACCATTCTTCAGGGAGCCTTTTTGCCGGTGCCGGCATTGCGCGGAGGCGCGATCGAGAAAGCTTGGGAAGCCCTCGGTCAGGCTTTTGCGAAACAGGACCACGAAGTCACCCATGTTTCAAGGCTTTGCGACGGCTTGCCTCCACGGGAAAAGATCGGAGAGGTTCGACATATTCGCGTCAGGGGTGCGAATGCGGTTTCAGGGGCGTGGTTGCTCAAATTATTGGAGTTGCCTTATTTATTTCGGGCCAGGAGGGTTCTTCCCGAGGCGGACATATTGGTTACCCATGCTTTCTGGGCGCCGCTTTTTCTTCCCAGGGATCGTTTCGGCAAACTTTATTTGCACGTCGGACGCTTTCCCAAGGGACAAATGAAGCTGTACAAGAAGGCTTCCCGGTTTCAGGTGCCCAGTCACGCAGTCGCCAAGGCCGTAATCCGGGAAATCCCGAACCGCGAGAATTTGGTTTCGGTTCTTCCTTATCCGCTTGGTTGGAGCGTGCCGGAAAGCAAGCCTGCCCATGAACGCCCCAAGCTGATTCTTTATGCCGGACGCTTGCATCCCGAAAAAGGAGTTTTGGAGCTGATCGAGGCTTTCGGAGGCATTGCAAAGAAGGGGGGAAAGGAATGGGTTTTGCGGATCATGGGTCCGTGGCGAGAAGAGCAGGGAGGGGGTGGCCAGGGATACCTTCGCTCGATCAATGATTTGGCGTCAAAATACGGATCTTGCGTAGAGATTTTAGAACCCGTTTTTAACTCCAGGGAATTGTCGGAGCATTACCAGCGAGCCCGCGTCTTTGCTTATCCCTCCTTGGCTCAAAAAGGTGAGACTTTCGGGTTGGCCGTTCTTGAGGCAATGAGTTGCGGTTGCATTCCTTTGGTCAGCGACCTTGGTTGCTTCGCAGACTTTGTGGCGCCAGGGAAAAACGGTTTTGTATTTCGCATGGACGATGGCCGGATAGTCGAAAACCTTAGGTCAGAGCTTCGACGAATCCTTGATTACGGAAACAAATGGAATGATTTTTCAATGGAAGCAAGAAGGGTTGCCAAAGCCTTCGAAATCAAAGAAGTCGCAACGAACTACCTTGAAGATTTCTCGCGAATACTTGACCGAAAAAAAGTTCCTTTCCCTACCTAAAACCCTTGGTTCTCTTTCCCAAAGCCGTTAATGTCAAAGGATGAAAAAAACCTGCGGTCCGCTTATCTTTTCTTTCATCGGTGGAAGCATCTTGTCCTGCGTTCTTGGTTTGTCGGCCGGAGCTGAAACCGGGGTTGCGGAAAAGCAAATCGAAGAGAAGGAACTCGAGCCCGTCTTGTTACCCTCAACCCTTCTTGACCAAAAGGGAGACAAAGTATCCGCAGCGGTTCTCGAGGGTAAATTCGTGGGTCTGTATTTCTCGGCAAGTTGGTGCGGGCCATGCAGGGCGTTCACTCCTTCCCTGATCAAGTTCAGAGAAGCCCACAAGAATGATTTCGAAGTGATTTTGGTCGGTGCCGACGGCAGTCCGA
>JAYOII010000114.1:0-8861 GCA_038118685.1 Opitutia bacterium | reverse complement strand
ATGAACCGATCGGAACTCGGCCGGGGTGCGGACGTCAATGAGCTGAATCGAATCTCCGTTCCGGCGTTCCCGTTCGGAATCTTTTACCGATAGGTTTTTCATGGGCTTTGATTGAACAGCCAACGTCAAAATCCTCAACACCGAAAGAACGTTTCTACCAAATTCCTTGTTCGTCCAACTGCTTGGTCGCGGCCTCCGCCCATCCACGATTGGCCGCCGGACTGGCTGGACTGGGATGCAAAATCTTTCCGATCTTCAGGTCTTTCCCAGCCAGAGCCATTTCGGCTTTTTTCTGCGCAAAGGCCCCCACCCCGACCAACCACTCGGGCTCCAAGGCATCCGCCACCCGGGCCAAGTGGGCGTCACATGCTTCCTCCAAAGCCTTGGTCTCGCTGGCGGGCAACTTGTCCGGCGTCCTGTTCTTTCCACCTTCCTCCATGAAGACGAGCGGGCAGTAATTGGCCACGAAATGATCCTCGAAAAAATTCGCCGCCTTCCCGAAACGCTCCGCAAAAAGCCCCCAGAGGCGCCTTCCGCTCACTTCGCTCTTGGCGCAAACCAAGCCCTCCACCGGACGCTTGGGATGCTCGGGTTCGGGCTTTTCGACCTCCCCCCGCAGACCCATCCAGTCGCGCACGGCCGGAATCTCCCCAAAGGGAACCCCCGTTTGAGCCATGCCGAAGGGCCCCGGATTCATCCCGAGAAAGACCACCTTCTTCTTTGACCCGCCCGCAAGCTCGAGGTATTGCCGATGAATTTCCCAGGCGTAATCCAAAGGGTTGTACACATAGGCGGTGGGCAAATCAAACGACAGTGCGTTGACTGCCCGGGCCAATTCTCTGGCCGCTTCTTTGAGGGTATCCGACAAGCTCACTTGGCGAGAGGGATATCCATGAGCAATTCGAAGTCGAGAGGCTCGACCTCCGCCTTGAAGCGGACGGTCAACTTAGGCAAAAGCGCGGGGGGCTTGGCAAAGAAATTCATCCCCCCATCCAAACCAAAATTACCCCGCCTTTCCAAGCGCGAACTTGTCAAGGATTCCGAATAAGCCTAGGCTTTTCCATTGACTCGGATTGTTCAAAGAAAACAAGATTCTTCCAACACCCACTCCGCCTTGAAAAAATATCTTTCCCATGTCCTTCTTACGCTCGGCTTTTGGCCGATGCTTTGGCCTGCATGGGCATCCGCAGAAAAGCTCTCCTTCAACCGGGACGTCCGCCCCATCCTTTCCGAAAATTGCTTTTATTGTCATGGGGTCGACGGGAACAAGCGCAAGGCCGACCTACGACTCGACGTTCGAGCGGATGCTCTCCGGAGTGATGCCTTCGTACCGGGAGACTTGAATGCGAGCGAACTCTTTCACCGCATTCACTCTACCGATGAAGACGAGGTCATGCCACCTCCGGAGTCCAACCGCATCCTCACGAGTGAACAAAAGACCATTCTCGAGCGATGGATCAAGGAAGGAGCCGAATACGAGAAACATTGGGCCTTCGTGGCGCCGGCCAAAAAGGCCCTTCCACCGGTCAAGCGTCCCGAATGGGTTCGCAACCCGATCGATCGCTTTGTTCTTTCCAAGCTCGATGAACGCAACTTGTCTCCATCCACGGAGGCGCCCAAGGAAGTTTTGATCAAACGTCTCTACTCCGACTTGATCGGATTGCCCCCCTCTCCCGAGGAAGTCGATTCCTTCCTCTACGACCACTCCTCCGATGCCTACGAAAAAGTGGTCGATCACCTTTTGAAAAGCCCCCGCTATGGAGAAAGAATGGCCCTCGAGTGGCTGGACGCCGCCCGTTATGCCGACAGCAACGGCTTTCAATTCGACGGGGAGACCGACCAGTGGGTTTGGCGGGATTGGGTGGTCAAGGCCCTCAACGAAGACATGCCCTTCGACCAGTTCACCACTTGGCAATTGGCAGGTGACCTCCTTCCCGATTCCACCATCGAGCAAAAAGTCGCCAGTGGATTCAATCGCAATCACCTCAACAACGGCGAAGGAGGAGCCATCCCCGAGGAACAGCGCTTCGTCATCCTCTTCGACCGCATCGACGTCACGACCACCAACTGGCTCGGACTGACCGTTGCCTGCGCTCAATGCCACGATCACAAATACGATCCGGTGACCCAAAAAGACTACTACGGCCTGATGGATGCCTTCAACCATGTATCTGAAACCGGAAGACCCGCCAGACAATCCGGAAACAAGCGGGCGGCGGCCCCCTTCATCGACGCACCCACCGAAGAAAACAAAAGACACGTCGACGATTTCAAAAAGCAAATCACCGAGACCGCAAAGGGCATCGGCAAAAGACGCGACGAACTTTCCAAGGAACGGGCCCAATGGGAGACCCGCATGCTCAAAGAGCTACCCAAAGCCAACTGGACGTACCTCACTCCCCGCTTGGCCGAGGCCAAGACCCAGACCCTCGAAATTTTGGATGGCGGCTTGATCTACGCCAAGGGCCCCAACCCGGACACCGACGAGTACCGGGTTGTCTACCCGCTCGGGAAGGACAAGATCACCGGATTCAAGCTGGAAGCCGTCCGCCATCCGAAGATGACCAAGGGCGGACTGGCCCGTTCCGACAGCGGAAACTTCGTGCTCACCGACATCCGGTTCAAGCTGCGAAACTCGGCGGTGGACGAGCTCGTCCCCCTCAAGATACAAAGTGCTCAGGCCACCTACGAGCAAGGCCCCCTCAAGATTGCGAGCGCCTTGGACGACAACCCGGGCACCGGCTGGGCGGTCTGGTCGGGCAAACCCATCGACCGCAACCACGCCGCCGCCTTCCGCTTGAAGGAAGCCATCGAGCCACCCAAGGGAGCCGAATTGGAAATCACCCTCAAATTCAATTCCAAACACAAGAACCACAACCTCGGACATTTCAGGTTTTGGGCCACCGGCCAACCCGAGCCCTCGCTCAAAGGTGAGAACACCGGCTTGACCCAGGCACTACGCAAGCCTCGGGACAAACGCAGTCCCGCCGACGAAAAGACAATCTCCGAGGCCTTTTTCAAGAAGGACGCCGCCCTCGCCTCTTTGCTCAAGAAGAAGGCCGCTTTGGAAAAGAAACTCAAAGACTACCAAGCCACCAAGGTACCCAAAGCAATGGTCATGAATGACGCCCAAAAAAGGCAAACCCATCTTTTGCTGCGGGGCGAATACTTGAAAAAAGGCGAACCCGTCTCTTTTTCCACCCCCTCCTTCCTTCCCCCTATGAAAGACGACTGGCCCCGCAACCGTCTGGGCTTGTCCAAATGGCTGCTTTCCCGGGAGCAACCCCTGACCGCCCGCGTCCAAGTCAACCGGATGTGGCAACGGTTTTTCGGAGTCGGCCTGGTCAAGACCTCGGAAGATCTCGGCGTGCAAAGCGAGTACCCCCTTCACCTCGATCTCCTGGACTGGTTGGCCGTGGAATTCCAGGACCTGGGTTGGAGCCAAAAGAAAATGCACCGGCTGATCGTCACGAGCTCGGCCTATCGGCAATCCAGTAAAATGAACGACTGGCAACGCGAAAACGATCCGGAAAACCGTCTCGTCAGCCGGGCCAGCCGTTTTCGCCTGCCCTCCATGATCCTTCGCGACTGGGCCCTCGCCAACTCCGGTTTGCTGGTCAATCGTTTGGGGGGAGCTCCCGTTTTTCCCTATCAGCCCAAAAAAGTCTGGGAAGCCCTCCACGTGGCGAAAAACCGCAGTTTCGAATACCCCACCTCCAAGGGGGACGACCTGTACCGCCGCAGCCTCTACACCTTCTGGCGACGAACCATCGGGCCGGTCAACATGTTCGACTCTTCCGACCGCCAGGCCTGCCGGGTCAAACCCGGTCGGACAAGCACGCCCCTGCACGCCCTCACAACCTTGAACGATCCGACCTGGGTGGAAGCGTCCCGCTTTCTCGCCGAACGGGTCATGGCTTCCGCAACCACCCTACCGAACCGGCTCGCAGAAGCGTTCCGTTTGGTCAACGCCCGGCTTCCCTCCGCCAACGAACGGAAAATTCTCGAAGAAACCTACCGCGAACAACTCGCGATTTACCAAAAGGATTCCCAAGCGGCCTCCGCGCTCCTGAGCGTAGGCCAAGCCAAGAGAAACGAAAAACTGCCCCTCCCCGAGCATGCGGCCCTGACCATCACCTGCCTCGGCATACTCAACCTCGACCAATCCCTCACCCGCGAGTAGAACCTGCGCCATGACCGACCCATTTTCTTTCCACCCCATGCAAAGACAAACCCGCCGAAGCTTTCTGGGCAAAAGCTCAACCGGAATCGGATTGGCCGCTCTCGCCGGTCTGCTCGAACAGGATCAACTGCTCGGGGCCGGCCCCTCCGGGTTTTCCTTTCCCAACTTCGCGCCCAAGGCCAAACGCGTAGTCGTTCTGTGGCAAGGCGGAGGCCCCTCCCACATCGATCTCCTCGACCCCAAGCCGAAGCTCACCGAAATGGCGGGCAAGGACATCCCCGGATCGGTGCGCGGGGACACCCGGCTCTCCACCATGTCTTCCAATTACAAAGCCTGGCCCTGCGTCCCGGAGATCAAACCTTTTGAAACATACGGGCAGTGCGGGACCGAAATGAGCTCCATGTTGCCCAACTTGGGAAAGCTGGCCGATGATCTTTGTATCGTGCGCAGCCTCAACACCGAAGCCGTCAACCATGCGCCGGGCGTCACCTTCATGATGACCGGCTCGCAAATTCCCGGACGCCCCAGCATGGGAGCCTGGCTGACCTATGGGTTGGGGAGCGAAAGCAAGGATTTGCCCGCCTTCGTGGTCATGACCTCGACCGACAAAGGAAAAACCTGCGGGCAACTCTTCTATGATTACTACTGGGGAAGCGGTTTTTTGCCCAGCAAGTACCAGGGGGTCAAATTCAGCAGCAGCGGGGCCCCCGTGCCCTATTTGGAAAACCCTCCCGGGGTATCGAAGGCCGGGCGTCGGGCCCTGCTCGACAGCCTCGCCCGCATGAACCAAGCCCACCTCGATGGGTACGGAGACCCCGAGATCGAGACCCGTATTTCGCAATACGAAATGGCCTTCCGGATGCAGACCAGCGTACCTGATCTGGTGGACTTCAAATCCGAACCCGAACACGTCCTCAAGCGCTACGGACCGGACGTCGGCAAACGCGGAACCTTCGCCAACAATTGCCTGACCGCCCGCCGCCTTCTGGAGCGCGGAACTCGCTTCGTTCAACTCATGCATTCCGGATGGGACCAGCACGGCAACCTTTTCACCCAACTCGAACAACAATGCGTCGACACCGACGCCCCTTCCGCCGCCCTCATTCAAGACTTGAAGGAAAGCGGCCTGCTCGAAGACACCCTCGTCATTTGGGGGGGCGAATTCGGACGCACCCCCTTTGGTCAATACCGCTCCGGCGACCCCAAGAAACCAACCGGACGCGACCACTTCGGACGAGCCTACAGTTGGATCATGGCAGGGGGCGGGATCAAACCCGGATCGACCTACGGGGAAACCGATGAATTCGGATGGAACATCTCCAAGAACCCCGTCCACGTGCACGACATGCAGGCCACCATTCTTCACCTCTGCGGAATCGACCACACCAAGTTAACCTACCGTTACCAAGGCCGCCGCTTCCGCCTCTCCGACGTCCATGGCCACGTCGTGAAAGGCATTTTGGCCTGAACGCAGCCAGCGACTTCGAGCGAACGACCTTACTGTTTCAGAAAAGCCCGGTATGCCTTGTACGGCGAACGGGCTTCTATGGTGACTTGAGAATGAGGGTCGTCGGCCCAATTTACTTGAAAACTCATCATGAAAGGGTGGAACTCAGCGGCGCTCGTCCGGCTTGTAGGAGGGCAGTTCGTTGGTCAGTTTACGCAGTTCGGCCACGATCTCGGGGTGCTTCTTGGCCAAGTTGGTGGTCTCGCCCAAGTCGTTTTTCAGGTCATAAAGTTCCTCCTCCGCCGGACGGTCGTCCTCCCGGGCGTACCCGTAGAAATGAGCCTTCGGCAAAAGGTATTTCCACCTGCCTTTGCGAATGCCCGCCCGGTCGAAGTAGAAGGTCTCCCTCCCCTTCTGCGACTTGCCCGTGAGGAGGGCGGTCTGGTCGACTCCGTCGATCACCCGGTCGGCGGGGGCTTTGAACCCACAAAGCTTCGCGAAAGTGGGCATGAAGTCGATGGTCGCGAACACCGCATCGGACTTGCGTCCCGCCGGGACCTTGCCCGGCCAGCGCACGATACAGGGCAAGCGGTAACCGCCCTCATAGGGTGATCCCTTGCCGTTGCGCAACGATCCGGAGGAACCCCAAAAGATGGAGCCCTCGGGATGACCCTTCTTGTTCTTGGTGTACTTGTCCTGATTCCAGGGCCCGTTGTCGGAGGTGTAGATAAAGAGGGTGTTCTCACTCAGGCCGAGATCCTCGAGGGCATCGAGCAGGCGGCCCGTCTCGTAATCGAATTCCTCCACCACGTCGCCGTAGAGCCCGCCCTTGGATTTTCCGCGGAAGCGGTCGGAGGCATCGATGATGGTGTGCATCATGGTATGGGCCAGGTAGAGCGCGAAGGGCTTCTTGGGATCGCGCTTTTTCTTGAGGAACTCAATCGACTTGTCGGTGTACAGGGTGGTCAGTCCCCCCATGTCCCGGCTCGTCCCGGCGGGCTCGTTGTTCTCGTGGAACTTGACACCGCCCCCGTCATTCGCGCCGAGGGTTCCGAAGTAATAATCAAATCCCTGGGCATTGGGCATCCGCTCGATAATGGCCTTGCGATTGGAAACGTCCCACTTGCCGATGCAGGCAGTCTGGTAGCCGGCTTTTTGCATGAGTTCTCCAAAGGTGATCTCGCTGGCGGGCATCCCCCACCCTTTGCTTCGGCATGGGTAGCGACCCGTGAGCAAGGCCGAACGGGAAGGCCCGCACACGGTCTGCGTGTAGAAGGAAGTGAAGAGGGTACCTTCCTTGGCCAGTTGATCGAGCCGGGGAGTCTTGTTGGTCTTGCTCCCGTAGCAGGCCAGATCCCCGTAGCCTTGGTCATCGGTAAAGACGATGACGACGTTGGGCTTTTCCCCGAAGAGCGAAAGGCATGGGAAAAGAAGGGCGAGGGGAAGGATGAGCTTTTTCATAGGTATGGCCACTAGGCAAACGCCTGACCGGCGAATGCCAACCCTAAACCTTCGCATGAGGGGCTTTGAAACAAGCGACGAGAGGAAGGCCGGACGCCTGATGTCGCTTGCCATTTATTCCACCCCCATCCACACTCAATTCGCCATGAAACGACTCTTCCCCATTCTATCGTTGCTCATCCTCGCCTTGGTTTGCCCGGCCAAGGACAAGCCCAACATCCTCTGGCTGATCACCGACAACTGCAACCTGGACTTCGGGTGCTTCGGCAGGCAGGGGGTTCACACGCCCCACCTCGATCAACTGGCCGCCGAGGGCGTCCGCTACAACCGGGTTTTCTCGACCGCCCCGGTTTGCGCCCCGAGCCGATCGGCTTTCATGACGGGTATGTATCAGACTTCCGTCAACCTGCACCATTTCCCCGACCATCGGGACGACGGGTTCAGGCTGCCGGAGGGGATCAGGCCTCTGACCCACCGTCTCAAGGATGCCGGTTACCTCACGGGCTCGATCAAAAAAATCGGGGAGCAGGTGGTGGGCTCGGGCAAGCTCGATCTGAATTTCGTGAACGAGGGCAAAATTTTCGAGAGCGCGGACTGGGAAAAGATCAAGAAAGGAAAGCCCTTCTTCTTGCAAGTGAACACCCCGGAAGCGGAGTACGACATTTACGATTTCCGGACCAACCGGCCGGAACGCATCAAGTGGTGGGGCGAAGAGGAGCACGTCCAGTACGCCAAGCCGGAATCCGTTGTCCCTCCGGCCTACTTTCCCAAGCACAAGACGTCCAACGAGGAGTGGGCCCGCTACTTGAATTCGGTCTCCAACATGGACCGCCGCGTGGGAATCGTCCTCAAGGAACTCGAGAAGGAAAAGCTCCTCGACGATACCATCATCATCGTGTTCGGGGACAACGGCCGGGTCGATCACCGGAGCATCCATTGGGTCTACGATACGGGCCTGCACGTTCCCATGATCATCAAGTGGCCCAAAAACTTCCCCATGCCCGAAGGCTTCAAGCCGGGCACGGTCAACGAGGAAGTGATCAGCCTGCTCGATCTGACCGCCACCACTCTCTACTTGGCCGGCGTACCCCGCCCCTTGGGCATGCAAAGCCGAATCTTTCTCGGGAAAAACCGGGATCCGCAAAGAAGGTATGCCTTCAGTGCCCGGGACCGTGTGGACGACGTGCCTTTCCGCCTGCGCTCGGTCCGCGGCAAGCGCTACCATTACATCCGGAACTACCAACCCGAGCTTAACTTCGGGACCTACGTCAACTTTTACAAGGAGAAGTGCTTCCCCGTGCAACAAGTCATGCGCGAACTTTACAAGAAAGGAATGCTTGACCCCCATCTCATGCCCCTCTTCACCGACTTCAGGCGTGAATATCTCTTCGATACCGAAGCCGATCCGGACGAACTGAACAACCTGGTCGACTCCACTCATCCGGCTCACCAAAAGGCCCTCACCGAAATGCGGGCTGCCTTGGACACTTGGGTCAGCGATACGGGGGACCTGGGTTGGCAAAAGGAACCGCCCGAAAAGATCGAGAAGTTCCGGGCCGTGATGTACGATTGGTTCGGAGCTCCCGACTGGTACCCTTACAAGCCCAAGAAAGCCTCCGCCCTGGAGGACGTCAACCGGGGTCGCATCATCGAGGACTGACCGACCGGCAGAAGTTTTTCGGCCGACCCAACCCTACTCTTTTTGCCTAGGACCGGAATCCCCGCTTGCGAATTCATTCCGTAAGCTTTTATGTTGGTATTGACTATCAT
>JAYOII010000113.1:0-8871 GCA_038118685.1 Opitutia bacterium | reverse complement strand
AGGACGAGCGTTTGTCCCGGGAGTGAAAGACGCTTGGAACTGTTTTCGAGCAGATTGACGTTGGCCGCCTTGAGCATGCTTTTGACTCGTTCGGGGCTTGCGTAGCCGCCTCTTTTTTTCGACCAGGTTCCCCCGTCGTGGTTACCCAGACAGGCAAAGGTCGATACTTGTCTAGTGTATTCGCGCAGGCAGTCGGCGAGTTTGCCGGAGTTCTCCGGAGTGAGCTCATCCGTAATGAAGTCACCCGTGATCATCATGAGGTTCGGCTTGCGCTCCAAACCTTTTTGCAGGGCAAGATCGATGTCTTTGATCGAAACGGTCTTGGAAAAGTGAAAATCCGAAAGGTGAAGAATGCGAATCTTTCGGCCTTTGGGGAGAGTCGGCAGGGCAACGGTTTTTTGAGTCGTTTCCAGCCAATTTGATTCGAACCTGAGGTAGGCGATTCCGCCGACAAGGGCAAGGGCTCCGGCGATTGTTTTTTTAAGCCATGATCTTCGAGACGTGGATTCCTTCTTCCTTCGCAGTCTTGATTTTTTTGCCTGCTCTTCTTTGAAATCCGGGCTCTCGCGTTGCATGCCTTCGGCTATTCGGCTGGAGATATTCCACCCTCCTTGTCCATTTCGTCGAGTTGGGCGAGCAGGTCCGACTGCTTGATTTTCTCCTCCCCGCCGCTTCGCAGGTCCTTGATCGTGACCATGCCCTCGGCGGATTCGTCTTCTCCCAGGATCAAGGCGTAGCGGGCGCCGCTTTTTCCAGCTTCCTTGAATTGCTTGCCGAAGCCTGCCTGCTTAAGAGAATAGGAGGTCGCGAATCCTCCTTTTCGGGCCCGACTTGCCAAGGCCAGAGCTTCCGCTTGCAGCTCATCTCCCGCGATCACAAACAGGTCCGGCGCCGTGACGTAGGCAGGAAGCAAACCATTGCTTTTCAGGCAGTCCGCCAAGGTCATGTCTCCGATGGCAAACCCCGCGGCAGGCATATCCACGTTTCCGGAGAGCTTCTTGACCAAGTGATCGTATCTTCCTCCGCCGGCGAGGGCACGGCCTTCCCCGGTTTTTTCAAAAACCTCGTATACAAAACCGGTATAGTAAGCCAGTCCACGGACGATCGACAGGTCGATGCTGATGCAGGGCATGACTCCGTGGGCATCGAGCAAATCCATCAGATCACGCCATTCCTTGGCCCGGGCTTTCCCTTCTTCTCCGCACTCTTCCAGTTGTCCGGCCAGAGAATCGATTGAATCAATCGATTTGATCTCTCGTATGCGGTCCCAAAGCTCGCTGCTTTTTCCAGGGACGGCCTTTTCCAACGCCTCCAGGGTCTGCTCCGGCTTTTTGCGTTCGCTTTTGTCGATTGCATCGAGCACGCCCGGCCTTTGTTCGATGGAAACGCCGATGGAGTCGAGGAAATGAACCCAAGTCTTCCGGTCGCTCAACCGGACGGCAAACAGTTCGGCATGGAGTCCGAGTGTTTCGAGGATCGCTACGAGCAAGGCGATCAGTTCGGCATCGGCCAGGATGCCCGGTTCCCCGAGCAAGTCCGCGTTGAATTGGTAAAAGGACCTGCCTCTTCCCTTTTGGGGCCGTTCGTAGCGAAAGTGTTCGCCTACGTTGAACCATTTGATTGGTTTGGGGAGGGAATTCGCCCGGGAAGCCACCATTCTGGCAAGCGATGGCGTAAGTTCGGGACGCAGAGCAACTTTGCGCCCACCCTTGTCCTCGAAGTGAAAAAGTTGTCCGACGATCTCCTCTCCCGATTTCTCGACGTAGAGTTCGAGCGGTTCGAGAACAGGCGCGTCGTATTCTTTGAAATCAAAGGCCCGCGCGACCGTTCTGAAGACGCGGAACAAATGATTCCTGCAGGAGCATGCCTCGGGAGGGAAATCCCGAAAGCCAGGCAAGGTCTCAAACATCCTGTGGCTTGGGAGAGACTAGGAGGATTCGATCTTGTCCAAGTCCAAATTCTTCAAGCCGTTCTTCATTTCCTTGCCTGCCTTGAACTTGACCACGACGCGGCGCGGAATGATGACGTCCGTCTCGGGTTTGTTGGGGTTTCGGCCCACCCTTGACTTTCTGACCTGCAGCTCGAAAACACCAAAGTTTCTAAGCTCCACGTTCTTCCCGCTGGAGAGTGCCTCGGTTATGCATTCCAAGGTCTCTTGGACGATTTTGCTCACTTCCCTGTGGGATGAATCGGCGTTTTCGTAAATTTTTTGTACGATGTGTCTTTTGGTCAGATTGTTCGACATGTTTAAAACGGTTTGAAAAGACTGGGGATTTGGGGTTATGTTAAAGCAGGTTTCATAAATTCCCGACCCGAATCTACCTGTCAAACTCAATCTTAATTTAAATGTCCAAGAAAAACGACGACGATTCCATTGACGAGATGCACAAGCAGCTCCGCGATCTTCTCAACAACAAGAACGTGCAGGTCGCTTTCGCTCCTTTCATGGAGTCGATGAAGGCCAATTCCCAAGACCTTGCAGAGGAGGAAGAGCAAACGCCGGATTCCGGTTCGGATTCGCCTGTCGAGCCGACCCGTGAAGAAAGGCTCGATGCGATCCGCGGCTTTGATCGGAAACCCAAGGAAATTCGTGACTACCTCGATCGTTTTGTGATCAAGCAGGAGCAGGCCAAGCGGGTTCTCTCCGTAGCGGTTTGCGATCACTACAATCACGTCCGCCGTTGCCTGGAGGATGAAAGCCGGGCCAAGGCCGAATACGTCAAACCGAACGTTCTTTTGCTCGGTCCGACGGGCGTGGGGAAGACTTTCCTCATGCGAAACGTCGCCAAATTAATCGGAGTTCCTTTCGTCAAGGCCGATGCGACCAAGTTTTCAGAGACCGGGTACGTCGGGTACGACGTGGACGACCTTGTCCGCGATTTGGTCAAGTCCGCGGGCGGAGACGTCGAGTTGGCGGAGTTCGGAATCATTTACGTCGATGAGATCGACAAGATCGCCTCCGAAGCTTCGAGGTCGGGTCGCGACGTATCGGGAAGGGGAGTCCAAATCAACCTTCTCAAATTGATGGAGGAAACCGAGGTCAACCTTCATTCGCCGCAAGACATGATGGGTCAGATGAAGGCCTTCATGGATATGCAAAAGGGTGGCAAGCCGAACAAATCCACGATTTCCACAAAGAACATACTTTTCATCGTAAGCGGGGCATTCGATCAATTGGCCGAGAACGTCCGCAAGCGTCTTGACGTCAACCGGATTGGCTTCGGGTCATCGGACGAAGAAAGTTCGGACGGTGAATCGACCAATCGTTACCTGGCCAAGGCGGAGACGCGGGACTTCATCAAGTACGGGTTCGAGCCCGAATTTGTCGGCAGGTTGCCCGTACGGGTTGCTTGCGAGGAACTGACCAAGGACGATTTGGGACAAATTCTGCGTTCGTCCGAGGGCAACGTTCTGGAACAATACAGGAACGATTTTGCGGGTTATTCGATCGATTTCAAGATTGATGACGGCGCCATCGACCGGATTGCCGCTCAAGCGGCGGACGAAAAAACGGGGGCTCGGGGGCTGGTGACCGTACTCGAGAGAACTTTTCGAGACTTCAAGTTCGAGCTTCCTTCCACCGGAATCCGGAATTTCGAAGTAGATGCCCAGACCGTGGACCAACCCAAGGATGCGCTGGCCGACCTTCTTGAGAAAAACCGCGATCAATTGGACGAATCCATGCTCGCCGACGTCGACCGTTTTACCGAAGACTTCAAGCGTGAGCATGGTTTCGAGTTGCGTATGAGAAAACCGGCCAAGGTTGCCCTTGTCAAAATCGCCCTCAAGGAAAACCGCTCGGTCCGGGCGGTCTGCGAAAAGAAATTCAGCGATTACGAGCACGGACTCGGCATTATTTCCCAGCGTACCGGAAAAAATGAGTTTGTGATCGAAAAGAAGACCGTTGACGATCCGGACAAGGAACTGTCCCGGTGGGTCGTCGATAGTTTTGGTTCGAAAAATTCCTCGGAGTGACCGGTCCTGATCCTTCGGCGGTCAAGGCTACCTTTTGCAACGTAGCCAAACGGTACGACTTGGCCAATCATCTTCTCTCCGGAGGGATTGATTTCCTTTGGAGGAAAAAGCTCGTTTCGCTCGCGAGAAAGGAGGCGTGCCCGAAGGTTTTGGACTTGGCTACGGGGAGTGGCGACGTCGCCTTTGCCTTGAGAGAGGGGTTGCCTGGAGATTCCGAGATCGTCGGGCTCGATTTTTGCCCGCCCATGCTTGAGCAAGCTAGAGAAAAGCGGGAGCGCATGGGGTTGGCGAAAGAGTCCAACGAGTTTGTCGAAGGGGATTGCATGGATCTTGAATTCGACGACGAATCCTTTGATCTCGTTACGATTGCCTTCGGCTTGCGGAATTTGTCCGATCGGGCCAAAGGCCTTGCGGAAATAAGAAGGGTGCTCAAGCCGGGGGGGAGGTTGATCATACTTGAGTTTAGTCAGCCCTACTTTTGGTTCCGCCCTTTTTATTATTTTTATTTGCGGGGCATCTTGCCTTGGTTGGCCCGATTGATCACGGGCGACCGGAAAGCCTATCTTTATTTGGGTTCGAGCATATCGACCTTTCCCGAGCGGGAGCAACTGCGCGCCGAGTTGGGGCAATCGGGCTTTGTCTCTGCCCGCGCTCACCCCCTGACCTTTTCCATCGTGGCTCTGCACGAGGCGAAAAAAGAGGCTTAGGGAATTACGGTTTTGTCGAGGCGCTCGGCCAAGGCCTTGACGCTGTTTTCGGGCCGATCGCAAGTTTGGTTCCGGCAAATGAAGACGGTTGGCATACCATTCGCCATTTTCTGATGCTTGAGAAAAGGCGCAATCTCGAGGAGTTTCTCATCCGGTTTTTCGGAGTCATGAAACAAGAGAACGGAAGAGGGAAGGAAGCGCCGATTGATTTCTTTGATCAAGGCTTGGGTTCTTTCATCATTCCTTTCCCCGCAAATTACGATTTCGGCCGGGGAGGAAAGTGTGAAAAAGAGGGCATGCAGCAGGACTTCGGCGGATTGCGGATTGTTTTCCAAGAATCCCGAAAAGGCGGAAAACAGAGCGTTTGCATGCTCCAGGTATTTGGCGTCGCCGGTGATCTTTCCCAACCGGAGAAGGTTAAGGGCCATAACGGAATTGCCTGAAGGGATGGCGCCGTCGTAAATTTCTTTGGCCCGGACGAGGAGTTTTTCCCCATCATTGGCGCTCAGATAGAAGCCGCCTTTTTCCTTGTCCTCAAAATGAAGGAGGGTGAGGTCGGTCAGTTCCTTGGCGGCCTTGAGGTATTCTGAATCGAAAGTCGCCTCTTGCAAGTCGAGGAGACCTTGTACGAAAAAGGCGTAGTCTTCCAAATGGGCAGGCAAGCCTGCCTTGCCGTTGCGCCATCTCTTGAGCAGACGACCGTTCTTGTCCCGAAGTTCCTTGAGGCAAAAATCAGCGGCCTTTCCAGCGGTCTCGACATACTCTTTTTCATCCAACGCCCGCCCGCTTCGGGCGAAGGCCGATATCATCAAGCCGTTCCAGTCCGTGAGCACTTTGTCGTCCTTCTGGGGGTGAATTCTTCCGGCCCGCGCCGCGAACAATTTCTTCCGCAGTTTTTCCAATTTGGCGAGGAATTCCGCGGGCTTCATTTCCTGTTTCTCGGCCAGTTCGGGGAGCGGGGCTTGCAAGTGGGGGATATTTCCCCCGTTCTTTTCACGGGTTGCTTCATCGAGAAAATTTCCTTCCTTTTCGAAACCGTAGATCCCGGCAAAAAAGGAGGCGTCTTTTTCTCCCAGAACATCCATCAGTTCGGATAGGGTCCACAGGTAGAACTTGCCTTCCTCTCCCTCGCTATCCGCATCCTCGGCCGAGTAAAACCCTCCCTCGGGCGAGGTCAGGTCCCTGCGGACGTACTCCAACGTTTCCTTGCACGAAGCCAAAAAGAACGGATCGTCCGTCACTTGGTAGCATTCCAGGTTCGCCAAGGCAAAGAGGGCTTGGTCGTAGAGCATTTTCTCGAAATGGGGAAGCAACCATCTTTCGTCGGTGGAATATCGGTGGAGACCAAAGCCAACCTGATCGTACACGCCACCGAGACGAATTTTGCGCAAAGTGGTCTTGGCCATTTCGATCGCCGCCTTTTCACCGGTCAAGTGGTGATACCTGAGAAGAAAGCCGACCGTATGGGGGGTCGGAAACTTGGGGCTCGGCCCAAATCCCCCGTGCTTTCGGTCGAAACTACCGAGGAGCGATTGGTAGCAGGCATCGAGGTTGGTTGCGTTCAGGTCGCCCCCGGCCTGGCCGGCCTGAAGTTCCCGGAGGCTTTTCATGATGGCCTGTCCGACTTCAGCAACCTTGGGCCTTTCCTTTTGCCAGACGGTCGAGAAGTGCGGCAGAAGTTGCATCATTGAGGATTTCGGAAAATAGGTGCCGGCGAAGAAGGGGATTTTTTCGGGGGACATGATGACGGTCATGGGCCACCCGCCCCGGCCGGTCATCATTTGGGTGACCGTCATGTAGACGTTGTCGACGTCAGGTCGTTCCTCACGGTCGACCTTGATGCAGACGTAGTGTTTGTTCATGAGGGCCGCCACTTCCTCGTCCTCGAAGGACTCGTGTTCCATGACGTGGCACCAGTGGCAGGTGGTGTAGCCTATGGAAAGGAAGACCGGTTTGTCCAACCGGGCCGCCTCCTCGAAGGCTTCGGGTCCCCAGGGGCGCCAGTCGATGGGGTTGCGGGCATGTTGGAGCAGGTAGGGGCTGCTCTCGAAGACCAAGCGGTTGAATTCCTCGCCGCCGTCCTTGGGCAGCCGGTCAATTGCGTCTTGGGACGGCAGGGGCGGGCGGGTGCCATGGGATTCCCCGGGGATTTTCGAAGGGGGCCCGGAGGGCGTTGAACCGGTTGAGTTCGCCTCGTCCGCAGCTTGCGGCGATGAACCGTTTGCATCCGGGCGGGCCTCGCAGGCCTTGAACAGGAAGGCAAGGGCGAATACGATCGAGCTTGCTTTGGAAAGAAAGGTTTTTTTGGCAGTCACAAACCGAGCATGACCGCCAAGCGGGCATCTCGGCAAGACCGGATTGCTTACCTGGGGGTGATCATTCGCAGGAGTCTTTCCGCCCGCTCGGCAATGGCCGATACGCCGGCGGATTCCAACCGGTCGCAACCGAATTCCTCCACCGTCAGGCTAGCGGTACAGGTTGCATAGATCATGGCTTCCTTGATGGATGAGAAATCTGATTTTTCCCGGGAAGCCAAGCGGCCGATCAAGGCTCCGGCAAAGGAATCGCCCGCTCCGGTCGGATCGCGCAATTCGGTGACCGGGTAGGCGGGCAGGGAAAACATGCCTTCTTCATGAAAGAGGATCGCTCCGTGCTCGCCTTTTTTTACGATTACGCTTTTGGGTCCCATTTCACGAAGTTTCTTACCGGCCAGGATCACGTTGGACTCGCCGGTCAACTCTTCGGCTTCGGAATCATTGATTACGAACAGGCTTACTTTCTTGATCAGAGCAAGCAAGGCTTCGCGCTCGATATCGATCCAAAGGTCGATGGTGTCCGCCAAAACGAAGGGGTCGCCTTTCAATTGGTCGAGCACGTGCATTTGCAGGGCGGGATGGATATTCCCGAGCAGCACGTATTCGGAGTCAAGGTAGGACTCGGGGAGGTCGGGCCGGAAGTTCTCGAATACGTTGAGTTGGATGTCCAGAGTGTCCCTTCGGTTGAAGTTCTCGTGGTACTTTCCTTTCCAGAAAAAAGTCGGTCCCGAATCGTCCCGTTGGACGCCTTCCAGGTCAATGCCCCGGGAGCGCAGGCGCTCGAGATGTTCTTCCCCGAAATCGTTCCCGATTACGCCGACCATGCGGACTTGGGCATAGTAGCTCGCCGCGAACGAACAATAGGATGCTGCTCCGCCGAGGATATGTTCCTTCTGCCCGTAGGGAGTGATGACGTTGTCAAAGGCGACCGATCCCACCACCAGGAGAGGGGCGGAGTTCGGCGCGTCGGATGGAATTCGCTCTGCCATAAATTTTTTCGATCCTAGCGGAAGAAGGGAGGCGATTCAAGTGGCAACGGTCGCTTACTTCCGACCACCCCCGCTTTTCCATGCATCGAGGACGAAGGAGACGATGGGTTCGGGGTTCTTGAGGCTGTGGGGGTGGTGTCCCACGCCCTCCTTGCGGATTACCTTGATCGAACCGCCGAGGGAGCGGTAGGATTTCTCAAGTAAATCGGTGTTTTCCTCAACCGGCACGACGGTGTCGGCTTGGCCGACGACATGGAGCAAGGGCACTTTACGGTTGGCCAAGCCTTCGAGGCCGTAGAGGGGGAGTCCGCGAAAGGTTTTGGCTTCGTTTTCCGTCAGGCCGTAGGCTTGCAAGCATTTTTTCCAGGTTCCTGCGGAGCCTTTTCCTTTGCCTTTTCCTCCGGGCCAACTCTCGAAGTGGAGAACCGGGGCGTCGGCATAGATGCATAGAGTTTTGTCCGGGTTCTTCTTGGCCCAATTGTAGATGATCAACCCACCTCTGCTCATCCCTTCGAGGGCGACTTTCTTTGCCAAGCCATGCTCGCTTGTCATCTTCGCGTAAAAGTCGTCCCAAAGGGCAACGGCCTGAGGAGAGCCGAACAGGTTTCCCACGTCCGAGTAGGTCAGGTGCCACCCTTTTTCAAGGAGAGCCAAATCCGTTTGGGGTTCGTGGCCCCAAAAACGGGCCCGCCATATCCAAGGGCGACCCGGAGCCGTCTTTTTAGGCTGAACGACCCGGCAGTTCCGGTTTCCCAGTTTAAACTCATTCATGGCGAAACCTTTCCAGGAAGACTGCTTTCCCGGGAAGGGCTTCGGGGAGACCGCCAACGGGTTTTCAAACCAGACGAGGTTGGCGTTATGGTGACCGGCGATCAGGACGTCGAG
>JAYOII010000112.1:0-8953 GCA_038118685.1 Opitutia bacterium | reverse complement strand
GGCGGCAGGCAAGGCATCATTAATGGCTTCGGTTGCTATTGGGCATTGCGGAACGTCGATGAGTACCTTTCGGGATCCGTGTCTGAGGAAGCCGACCTTCCTCTTGTCCGATGATCTGGCCCTCTCGTAGTGTGGTGTGAGCTTGGACCGATATCCATAGGTTCGGGGAGACGGTTCGACTGGCTCCACTTCAATTTCCATGCCCCCGATTCTTTCAAAGCTGTCTTTGACCTGATTGCGTTTCCACTCGAGTTGAGTCTCGTATCGAACGGCCTGGTACTGGCAACCGCCGCAAACCCCGAACAAATCGCACTCGGCTTGGACTCGGTCGGCCGAAGGAGTCAAGACCTCCATGCAATCGGCATCCGAGTAGTTTTTGTGATTTCGGAAAATGCGCGCCTTGATTCTTTCGCCCGGCAGAGTGAAGGGAATTTGTATGACCCAACCATCGTGGCGGGCTATGCCGTACCCCAGGTTGGTTACGTTCTCGATCACAAGTTCGAGTTCGTGATGATAAGGGTAGGGGTGGTCGACGAAACCTTTAGGAGGATCTTGCATGAGTTTTCTTCGTAACGAGCTCGCCCTTGACAGGCAAAACCCTTTTTTTGGATCCAGTGAAGGAGATCATATCGAGTACGACGAACCCGAAGGTAAAAGAGTTGGTCCGGCTACGCCAATCACCAAGGAGAAGAAGGGAACTCGGTCTCTTCGTGGCCGAAGGCATGACCGAGGTGGAAGCCCTTTTCAGGGCGGGCCGGTTGGTCCGCGAAATTTACTGTTCCGAACCTTTTGCGGAAAGCGCTCAAGGGTTGGAATTTCTCAAGGCAAGGAATGAGGATGGCCTTATATCAATGACACTGGGCCCCGAAGCCTTCGCCAAGGCATCTTACAAAAACAACCCGGAGGGCGTGCTTGCGGTTGCGGAATGCTGGGATCTTGATTTGCCTGCCGCTCCCCGTTCCCCGAGGCTGGTCCTGGTTCTCGACGAGATCGAGAAACCTGGAAACATGGGTGCGATTCTACGGACCGCCGAGGCTTTTGGTGTCTCGAACATAGTCCTCTCGGAACCGGTTTTGGATTTCTTCAACCCCAACGTCGTCCGTTCTTCCCGTGGCCTGATGGCTCGTTTGCAAGTGAGCGCCGGGACCAAAGAAGAAGTGAATACCTGGCTCGAAGAGGCGGGGCTCCGGATCGTCGGGACGAGCTCCAAGTCTTCAAAGCCCTACTGGGATTTGCAGTTGAGCGGAGGGACTGCTTTTGTTTTGGGAAGCGAACGAGAAGGCTTGGGTGAATTCTGGAAGGAGCGAATCGGCGAATGGGCCCGGATCCCGATGGAGGGGGAAGCCAGCTCGTTGAACCTCAACGCAAGCGCCGCCTGTTTGCTCGCCGAATTCAATCGGACGGTCGCCTGAAGTTCAGAGCCTGCGAAGCCAGGGAAGGGTTTTTTTCAAGCATTGTTCCATGTTTGCAACAGGCTCGTATCCCAGGTCCGATTTCGCGGCTTGCGATGAAAACCAGTGGTCGTGTGCAAGCTGGGAAGCCACGAATCGGGTCATCGGAGGATCGCCTTTGAAACGAAGAAGCCCCCAGATCTTTTCGAGGACCAGTCCGGCAAAATAAGCTTTTCCGAACCCGATGCTTTTTTCGAGAGGAGGGAGGCCTGTTTCCGCAAACAAGTTGTTTAGCCATGGCCACAGGTGGACTGGCTCCTCCTGGCCTATGAAGTACGCCTTTCCTCCGGCTCTTTCGTTTTCGAGCAAGGTTTTCATTGCGCAAAGATGGGCATGGCAGACATTGTCGACATGGGTCAGGTCGACTTGGTTATTCCCGTCCCCCACGATTTTCAATTTGCCCTCCTTGTGCCGGCTTATGACCCGGGGCAGAAGGTGCGGGTCGCCTTCCCCCCAAACGAGGTGAGGGCGGAGGGCCAGGGTCTGGAGCTTTCCGGGATCATGGGCCTTGAGAACGGCCTCCTCCGCCATGGCCTTGGTCAGGGCATAAAAAGATATCCTGTCTTTGACGCGGGGCAGGGATTCCGTGCCTGCGCGTATGGGTTTTCCGGAAAAAGTCACGCTTGGCGTGCTTGTGTAGACCAGGCGTCGGACGCCGCTGGCCAGACAGCTCTCAAGCACGTTGAGGGTCGCTTGATAATTGGCCGAATGGTAACTGGAATAAGTTCCCGAAACCCCAGCTTTGGCCGCGACGTGAAAAACCAAGTCCGCCCCGGAAAGAACCTCCTGCGGAAGTCGACGGACGGAAAGATCACAGGAATGATAGGTCACTCCCTCTGGATTCTTCTTGTCGGGCGGAGGCACGGATCGGGCGATTACCCGGATGTCGTGGCCTTGGCCCAAAAGATTCCTGGCCAGGCAATTCCCAATGAACCCCGTTCCTCCCGTAATTACGATCTTCATGATGCCAAGGGGCGCGTTTTCACCGATGCAACTTGCGCGTCCATTTTTTAGCCAGGGAAAGCCGGTGAATTTTAGCATTGTGACGGGCATCCACGGGAAGTGATTTTTCGAACTCAACGAGCTCAATTTTCTGATTGGGCAAACTGGCCTTGAGCTTGCCGAGGACCTTCCTTCGAATCTCTTCCTTCGACTTGCTGTTTCCGAATCCCTTGCTTGGCTCCACCACTATGCAAGGTTTCTTCGGGTTTCCGTCGCCAATGCCGATCAAGGCGGACCTATGGACGCCTTCGACGGTATTTGCGATCGGTTCGCATCTTTCCGTCTCCAAAGGGCCTTCGTTCGTTTCGATCCGCTCGGCCTTTCTCCCCAAAAAGCGCAAATTGCCCTCTTCGTCCAAGTATCCCAAATCTCCCATTCTATGAAAGGTTTTCGATTCTTTCGTGAATTTGGAATCAAGCGTGGCTCCCGGCATGCGATAGTACTCCTCCGTTACCGTCGGGCCGGAAACGCAGATTTCGCCGACCTGACCGTCTTGGACACTCTTCGGATCCTTGTCGAAAGGAGAGGAGCAAACAGGAAACAATTGGATCGAAACACCGGGCAAAGGCTTGCCCAGACAGGAGCCTTTTCCTGCCTCCGTTCCCTTTCTGGCCCTCCTGACGTCAAAGTGATCGCAAAAGGAAATGGGAAGGGCTTCGGTCGAGCCATAGGGAATGATCACTTGGCCGTGTTCCATGACCGAGGCCAAGTCTTCCACCAGTTGAGGAGGGGAGGGGGCCCCGGCCAGAAAAAAACGTTTCATCAGGGGAAGCTTTGCTTTGTTATCCTTGCACCACTGGGCTATTTTGCGACCAATGACCGGAGACGCGAATGCGGTGGTCACTTCTTTTTGGCGCAAGGTTTCGACGAGGTTTTGGGCACAAGCCTTGGCCGGTCTGCTGGGATTCATCTCCGGGATCACGGTCGTAATCCCGAGAGCCGGATTGAAGAGCGCGAAGATGGGGAGCGTGGCCATGTCGACTTCGCCTTCCTGCATGCCGAAATTTTCCTTCAACATGCGGATTTGCCCATTGAACGTTTTGTTCATGTAGCAAACGCCTTTGGGCGGTCCGGTTGAGCCGGAGGTAAAGACAATGGCGGCGAGTTCATCAGGAGAGCTATCCACGGGAATGAGTTCTTCTCCGGAGTGGTTTCCGAGCACTGAAGAGAAGAATGTTTTTGGGTCGACGAGGATTCGGTTGCGGACGCTCTGGAAAGGTTTGCGAAAGAACCGACTAACCCAATGGGCCAAGGGAATGCCAACCATATGGGATGGCCGCGTCGAACGGATGCATCGAAGAAGCGATTTGAGCCCCATGCCGGGATCAATGACGATGGGCACGGCGCCGAGAAAAAAGAGCGCGAAGGCGAGGACGATCAATTCATAGCCCGATCGTACGAACAGCAAGGTTTTGTCTCCTCTGCCGACGCCCCTCGACTTAAGAAACGATGCGGTGGTCTTGACGTCTTGGTAAAGCTCCGCAAAAGATTTTTCGGGAAAGCCGTTGGCTTTGGCTGAAAGAATGGCTTTTTGGTCGGGCAGGCGGAGGGAAGCTTCCTCGAGGTGGGACGCTATGTTTCCTGCCGCCATGAAGATTTGGCGTGGTTCGTTCTACTTGAGTTCGGCCAACCAACGCTCGGCCTCGATCGCGGATTGGCATCCCATCCCCGCCGCCGTGATTGCCTGGCGGTAAACGTGGTCGGCGCAGTCGCCTGCCACGAAAACTCCGGGAACCGAAGTTTTGACCATGCTACCCGGCTCGGAAAGGAAATAGCCATTTTCATCAAGAGGAATGATCCCCTCGAATGCACTCGTATTGGGAACGTGACCGATCGCGATGAAGACGCCCTTGCATGGCACTTCGCTCTCATCCCCAGTCTTTAGGTTCTTTACCCGAATGCCTTTGGCCTTCCCTTCCTCGTCTGGCAAAACTTCTTGGACGGCCGAATCCCATAGCGGGGTGATTTTCTCGTGGGCGAGCGTTCGGTCGGCCATGATTTTCGAAGCACGCAATTCGTTCCTCCGATGGATCAAGGTTACTTTCGAGCAAAACCTCGTAAGGAACAAAGCTTCTTCGCAAGCCGAGTCCCCGCCGCCAACCACAACGACCTCCATGTCACGGTAAAAGGCTCCGTCACAAGTTGCGCAAGTGGTGACTCCCTTCCCTCCGAACATTTCGGACTCCCCCGGAATATTCAGAAGTCTGGGCGCGGCGCCGGTTGCAATAATTACGGTTTTCGCCTCCAGCTTCCGGTCGCCTGCATACAAAACTTTGACGGGTTTGCTGAAATCGACCTTGTCCACATACGCATTCTCTACTCTTGCGCCGAACTTGACCGCTTGTTTGCGCAATTGGTCCATCAGGTCGTATCCGTCGATTCCCTCGGGAAAGCCGGGGAAGTTTTCGACCTCGGAGGTTGTGGTGAGCTGGCCACCGGGCTGCTTGCCTTCGAGGATCAAAGGATTGAGGTTGGCTCGCGCGGTATAGATTCCCGCCGTGAACCCGGCGCAGCCGGTTCCGAGGATAATGACGTCTTCCATGATTTTGTTGTGGTTGAATTGAGTTATGGGCAAACAAAAGATTTTTTAGGATGGCGATCATGGCAATTTTTTTCGTATTGGTCGAGGAGATGTCGTGGTTTGACAGTCATTGCCATTTGAATGGCTTTTTGGAAAAAGGGATTCTTGAGGACGTTTTGGATCGGTCGGACCAAAACGGGGTGTCAAGAATGACAGCCGTGGGTACGACTCCCGAAGATTGGGGCGTTTACCGAGCCCTGGCTCGGAAATACCCGGGGCGGATCCATTGTTCGGCCGGTTTGCATCCTAGTTACGTCGATGGCGAATGGCCCGCTCGCGTGGCCCAATTGCCGGATTGCTGGGTGGATGAGCCAAAGCCGGTTGCAGTCGGGGAAATTGGCCTCGATTACTTTCGTTTGCCCAAGGATGCCAGTGATGCTGAGGTTGTTAAGGAGCAACAAGGGCTTGCCTTTACATATCAGCTTTCTTTTGCAAAGGAAAGAGGCCTGCCGGTGATTGTCCACTCAAGAAACGCCTTCGAGGATTGCCTGACTTTGATCGACGACTCCGGAGTGGATTGGAACAAGGTTGTCTTTCACTGTTTTTCGGAGGGAGTGACTCAAATGGAGCAACTCACGGAGCGTGGCGGACGCGCATCGTTTACGGGTATCCTTACGTTTGGCAAAAACGATCCATTGAGGGAAGCCGCCCTCCGTCAGGGCATGGAAAACCTGATGATCGAAACCGATAGCCCCTACTTGGCTCCCGAACCAAGACGCGGCAAGGTCAACGAACCGGCCTTCCTTCGTTACCTTGGTCAGTTTGCGGCTCGTCTATTCGACGTTTCGGAGGATTTTCTTGCCGAAAAGACCTTTGAAAACACGTGTGACTTTTACGGAATCTGAAGGCATTGCGGCCATGGATTCTAAGAAAGCTCAGCCTTGGTTGCGTTCGGCGTAGATCGTCACCTTTGCCTGCTCTCCCGATATGAGGTACTTGGCTCGTTTGATGGCCTTGGCCGTGGACAGAGTGGGGTTGCCGGCAGAGTGAGGAAAGACGTTTTTTCTGTTTATTCTGGAGAGCACCCCGGAATTTCTCAAGATTCTGAGTGCATCCTTGCGGACTTCGCAGAGGAGGACATGGCAATTTTTTTCCTTCAAGTAATCCAAAAGCTCTTCCAGGGCCAAGACCGAAGTCGCATCCAAGTGGTGGGCATGAAGAAGCTTGAGAACCAAAACCCTCAGGTTTTGGTCTTCACCCACTCTCCTGATCTGCTCGTAAAAAAGATCGGCGGCCGCGAAGAAAAGCTCCCCTTCGACATGGACAATGGACACTTCGGGTTCCGCCCGTTTGGTTTTCTCCGAAAACTCGGCGAGTTCACCGGTCTCGGTATAGCCATGTTCCACCATCTCGGGTTCGGCCACCTTCCTGAGAAAAAGAAGAATGGATGTTAGGACCCCAACGAAGATCGCCATTTGAAGGGAAATCAAAAGTCCGACGCCAAGGGTAACGACGAAAACAATGCCATCCGATCTCGTGGCCTGCGAAACCGTTTTGATTTGCCTTGCCTTGACGAGTGATGCGCCGATGAAAATGACAAGGGTGGCCAGCGAGGGCAAGGGAACCAAATCGACCCAGTCACCAAGCAAAAAATAACCACCCAAGACCAATGCGCCTGCCAGAAGGTTTGAAAAACCGGTTCTCGCTCCGGATTGAACGTTGAGGGAGGATCTTGTCAGTGAACCGGAAGCAGGCATACCGGACAAGAGGGCGCAACCGGCGTTTGCCACGCCGATGGAAAAGGTTTCCTGATTACTGTCGATGCGTTCACCCGCCCGGGCGGCCAAGGATTTGCCGATCGAAAGACCCTCGAGCAAGCAAAGGAGGGAAACGGCCGAAGCCGACCAAAGAATCGTTTCCCAATGAGCACTGAGAGCGTCCACTTGAGGAATGGTGAGAAAAGTACGATCGGACTCGAAAGAATCCAGATAGGAGACTTCCCACCCGTACTTCTCGAACAGGATTCCAAGCAAGGACGAAAACACAAGCGTGAGGGCGACGTTGGGCAAGGTCTTCAGGGTGCGTTGGAGCAAAATGAAGGCACCGGCCGTAAACAGGCTGAGCCATAGAGCGGCTTCGGAGGCTTGACCAAGCTGGGCGAAGGTATTGGAGAGGATTCCCCAAAAGGTGGAAGAGGTTTCTTCCCCCTTTCCGCCAAGGCCAAGGATGTGCCTGGATTGGTTGGCAATGATCAGAAAAGCGGCGGCGGTTACGTAGGCTGTGATTACGGTCCGTGAAACGAACTGAACCATGTACGAGATGCGCAAAAAAGATGCGAGCAGTAGAAACAAGCCGGAAAAACCAAGAATCCATGGCAGAACGTGAAGAGCTGATTCCGAGCCCATGCCGTTTCGATTGATCATTCCCAAACCGGCGAAAACACCAAACAACAAAACGGCGGTGGCGTTCGTGGGGCCGAGAGTGATGAAGCGGCCTTTGCCGAGCAATCCACCAAAGATAGCGGCAAAAGCAGAACCAAGAAGCCCGTATTGAATGGGTAGTCCCGCAACAAGAGCATAAGCCATCCCCTGCGGAATGGCCAAAAGGGCAACGTTTACGGAGGATCTCCAGTCTCCTGCCCAATTTGAACGAGTGTAGCCTTGGAGGATATGAAAAAAAGGAAAACTAGGGGTAAAGAACGAAGTCAGCCCCAAACCTGTTTTTCCATTTGATTTATTATTCATAGAAAGAGATGGAGTAAACTAAACCAGACTGGAAATTCTCCAAGTAGATTCGGGAAAAAAACTTTTGAATTGAATCCTATTTGTGAAAAACACCGATGTTCCAATGAACACATGGATGCACTTGTTTGACCGAACATGTGTTGGAGACAAAGTAGCATGTTGTCGACTGATCTGTTTCAAGTGATTGAATCCGTATACCCGAATGGTTTGCCTTTTGGAGCCTTGAATTGGGCAAAGCCGCAGATCAGGGAAACGACAAGGAAAACCATAAAACAATCGTGGACTTGGGAGAAAGATTCAGGAATGATTTATAAACTGGGCCCAGGCACTGGAAAAGTACATCAAAATAGAAACTTTGCATGGATGAAAACCTTAAAATCTTCTCTGCCAGAAAATACTCTCAAACCGATAACATTTGTTATGGACAAATATATTGAAAAGATTGCTTAGATTTTAGTTCTTAGCAAGAAATATTGTATTACTTTAGAACGATGAAATAACAAAACTAATTTAGTGCTCTTTATTAAAGTTGAAGAGGTTAAATGATAATAAAATGGATTTTCTTTATCGATAACAGTTTTGAGATTGAACGAGGCTAAGTAGAATTGAATACGAATAAAAAAGTCGGCACCCAAATCTACCTTGCTTCACGAGCAGCACCATTTTTTGAGCGTTACTCGATTTAAAACTCGTTTGGTCATTTATTTGATGAGTATAATATTTTCAAATCGAAAGTTCTTTTTCGCCCGATTCCATTGTTCGAAATTTCCAAAATAAATTTGCTTTTGACTGATAATTTCTTTATTGAGCCTGTCGAGAAGTGCGTATTTGGGGTCGGACTTGACCTGCATGTCCTCCTTGGCCCGTAAATCAATCATTTTTTCTTCCAACATTTTTTTACGTTCGAGTCCTTTTCTGGCATCGGTTTTGATTTGAGCGATGGCATCGGCGATTTCTTTTATGGTTTTGTTCGCGTTTGCTTCAAGGTTTCGTGAAACCTCCTTTCTGACGAATGGATCGGTTTCCTGATTGGCTAGAATTTCCTTCAACTGTCGGGCCATCTTCGTTAAGTCGGGGATGGTTTTGTGATTGGCGACTCTTTCTACAACCAAGAGTGCAAGGGGGTTGCGGTCTTTTTTGTGAATCGAATCAATCTGGCTCAGGGTTTTGTTCAAAACACCGAGTTCATTCGTCGTCTCCATGAGTTCCGATTGTATGGCAATTTCTTCGACGTT
>JAYOII010000111.1:0-9007 GCA_038118685.1 Opitutia bacterium | reverse complement strand
ATCCAGTTGGATGACGGAACCGAGCTCAAGGCTTATCGTTTGCGGCAAAAAGACGAAGGTTCCGATCCATGGTCCGCCGTCTACTGGATAGACCGAAAGGGCCGTGCGACCCGCGTTTACGCTAAGGATTTTACCTGGAACGAAGAGGCTAATTGGACCAGCCCCGATACCGGCTTGTCCTATCCCACCTCCGTTCGGATAGAAGCCACTCATCCCACACGAGGCAAATTGGTCTATCGTATTCGTCCTATGATCGACAACCAAGAGTTCAGAGGAAATGGCCAAGGCAATGACTATTGGGAAGGGGCCTGCGAGGCCCTCGACGGGACCGGAAAGAAAATCGGCAAGGCCTACCTCGAGTTGGCCGGGTACGGGGGAAGTTTGGGCGCCCGCCTGAACTAAACTTTTTGCCCCGTCGCCTCGTAGAGGCCCTTCATGTATCCGATTGCATGGAGCTTGCCCAAGGTCTCGTAGCCGGGTGTTTCGTTCGTTTCGCCGGCCAAGGACGGGGCATGATCGGGCCTCATCGGGCCGCTGAATCCCGATTCCTTGTAGGCCCGCATCAAAGCCGCCATGTCGAGGTCTCCGTTGTCGTGAAAGGTTTCGCGGAAATGATCCGCCGTGCCCGAAACATTCCTGAAGTGCGCGTAATGAATGTGAGGAGCCAGTTTTCGGATGCCCGTCTCCACGTCCACCCCGGCCGGAGCCAAGGCCCCTTGGCAATAGCATAATCCGTTGAACGGGCTGGGGGCCAGGTTCACGACCCGTTCGAAAGCTTCGTTTCCGGTGATGATCCGGTCCTGCCCGCGGAGGCTGGCCAGAGGCGGGTCATCCGGATGGAGAGCCAGGCGAACCTTGCAATCCTCCGCCGTTGGGAGGATTTCGTCCAAGAAACGTTTCAGGTTGTCCCATAGCCGGTCGGCCGGTGTACGAGCCGGGGGCAAGCCGTCGGCATCGGTCGGGTTTTCTTTTGCGATTTGGGAGAGATCGAAGGCCGTCACCTTGGCTCCCCCGCGCTCGGGGACATCCTTTGAGGTCCGCTGCCAATCCTCGTCCGGCATCCAATTGTAGCACAGGATTTCCAAGCCTGCCTGCGCCATGTTCCTGAGCAAGGTCTTGATGTCCTCGATTTGGGCATCCCGGCCCTCCAAGTCGTGCACGATCTTCAAATGGGGGAGCTTGCGCTCGATCACGCTCAGGCGCATTCCGAAGGCTTCCACCCGCTTGGCCAGTTTCGGCAAAGCGTTCGGGTCGAGTCCGGGGTAGGGGACCACCACCTGCTCGACTCCCACTTGGGCGGCGAGTCGGAGGTTCCGCTCGGTGAACGGATTGACCAGCATGGCCAGCTTCATCCTTTTGCCTGCCCGAACGCTTGCAATTACTACTTTACGCGCAGGATTCCGTTCATCGCCATCCAGTGTCCCGGGAAGGTACAAAGGAAGGGATAGTCACCCGGCTTTTTCGGGGCCCGGAAATGCAGGACGTGGCGCTTGCCCGGTTCGATGACGGGGATTACGTGCAGCACCTCGTTTAAGTCGGGGGCGTAGTTTTTCTCCCCCGCCTTCGGGTCACTGAGCATCTTGAAGGAGGCATCCCCCACCTTGCGGGCGGCTCCCTGAGCCACGATGACCAAGTTGTGTGGCATCACGTCCACGTTCTTGAGCGTGAGGGCCAAGGGCTCGTTTGCTTTCGCCTCGATCAAGGTCTTGTCGTACTTCAGCCCGCTGACCGCATTGATCAATAGGGACCGCTCGCCCTCGATGGTTTCCCCGGTAAACTCCTTTTGATTCTTCGCCTGCGGACTTGCGATCCTCAGCGCCACCCAAGCAAGTTTGCCGTCCTTGGGGGCAGCCAATCCTTTGGCGGAATAAGCTTCGTCCGGGAACATCGGAGAACAAAAGAAATCGCTCTTGAACTCCGTTCCGTCCGCATCCTTGAGGTGCATGCGCAGGTACAGTTGCATGACCGGTTCGAGATCGGGCATCTCCACGAAGATCGATTTCCCGCCTTCGAGCAAGGTGACCGAACGGACTTTTACCCGGTCGTGCCCGAGGCTGTCTGGTTTCTTGACCGAGAACTCGGGGGAGCCGTAGCGCTTGGCGTATTCGTAGTTCCAGGCCTGAGCGAAAAAATTCTTCACCCTCTTGGTGGAGTCCGGATCGAGCTTGGTCGTGAAATCGATCCGCAAGCCATTGGCATGTACTTTGAAACCGTTGGGTTTGCGGACTTTTCCTCCGAGGTATCGAACGCGGTGGAAGCACCCGTCCTTGACCGAGTAATCACCCCAACCATCGAGTCCCGCGACGTAGAGTTGCCCGTCCTGCGGGTGAAAAGCGCCTCGCATGACCCCGGCGAGGAACTCTCCTTCCAACGGAACCACCGCGCCTTGCGGACGCGAACTAGTGGCGTCCCGCAAAATGAGATAATGCATGGCCGCCCCGTAACTCAGCCCGACGTGGGCTCCCTTGAAGGGCCCCCATTGGTCGCTGGTGATCTCCTTCATCCCCCCCGTCGAATTGTCGATGCCTCTTGGAACGAAACACAGAGGCGGGGAAATGCCCTTGCCGCCCAAGCCATACTCTTCACCCTCGTTGACTTCAATGATGGCCGAAGTCGGGGTCCAAGTTCCCTCCTGAGGCGCCGCCCAAAAATAATCGTCCGATCCGCCTATTCCCATGCAGTTGCGCATCCCCGTGCCGATTACCTCGGTCGTGCGGTCCGTGCCCGTGCGCATGATGGTGGTCCGCTGGATGAAGTGAAAGGCTCCGTCCTTGGTGCGGTGCAAACCGAAAGTGTGGGTGTGGCTCCGGTTGTAGCCTCCGAAATCATTGGCGTACTTTTCGTAATGGTCCGCTTCCCCGTCTCCGTTTTGATCATGGAGGATGGTGATCTGTCCCCGGTCGAGAACGAAGATTCCATCCTCGTCGATATGAACTCCGATCGGCTGGTTGAAGCCCGTTGCGAACCGTTGCCAAGTTACGTCCTTGAGATCGTCCGATATTCCCCGAACCAGCCATATGTCTCCGGGCAGGGCGGCCACGATGGCGTCTCCGTTGGGAAGAAAGTCCATCGAGCTGAGCTGCATGACCGTCTTGTAAGGGTTGTCGTAGGGCACCTTCAAGGTATCCACCACGTAGTTTGCTCCCGGCTTGGCTTTCCCAAGTTCCCCGGGGACCTTCAGGACTTCTTTCCAACGCTTCTCGATCTTGCGCTCTGCCTTCAAGTGGGCCAGCACGGCCTTTTCGCCCGCCGGTTTCTTTTCCTTGGATACCCGGACGATCAACTGAGCGTCCTTCTTGAAACCTTGGATTTCAAGTTCTCCTTCGGACCAACGGGCGCTCGTCATGCCCTTGGATTCAACCACTTCTACCTGGAGCTCATCATCCATCACCCGGCAGGGCAAAGCGAGGTTCTTGCCCGCATCCTTGAGGTCGATCCTGCGGTACAAGGCATCCTTCGTTCCCCAAGCTTCGTCCTCGATCCCGACCGACCCGATTCGGTACTCGAAGACGACCCGCTTGCCGAACCTGCGCAAGCCGAGGTATTCCCCCGCTTCCGGCATTTCGGCCTTGGCGATGGCGAACCATGGCTTTTCATCCACGTTCGCGTTGCGGGAAGTTCCCCAACGGTGTGGTTCGAAACGGATCCATCCATTCCAAACCGCCCGGTAGGAAAGAGACTCCGGATCGAAGCAGGCGGAGAGGACGTGTCCGTCGCCCAATTTGACGCAGATTCCCTTGAGCACGTTGAAGCCCTTGCCCTTGACCACGTGAGTGAAATGCTCTCCTTGTTCGCCGTTGTTCCAGCGTCCGTCGTTGTGATTGTTCTGGTTGTTCTTCCCCCAGTGTCCATGGACGGCACCATCCAATCCGGGATAGGATGGAATCACTTCCGGAATCTTGTCCGGGTTGGCCATGTAATAATCGGCCTGACGGGCGTAGAACTCATAGAGCCTCGCCTCATTGACTTTTTCCTTGGCCAGTGAGTAGTTTTCCCGCCCGCCCTTCAGGTCGGCATAGGGGTACTTGTCCGGCGTGGCCAGGTTGAGTTCCGCCGCTCTGGCCAACCCCGTGAAAACAAGTAAGCCGAACCCGGCAAACGCAACGATTCGTTTGATACTTTTCATGCGAACTCCCTTAATACGGCAAACGGATGCCTAGGCAACCGCATTGGTTTCCGAAGCTCCAAAAGAATTCATCCCGTCCGTCGCATGACGCATGATTGACAGGCTTGGGTAATTCGTGGAGTTTCGAACCATGTCCATCCGATTGATCAACCTTCTGCTTCTTCTCCCGTTTTTTTCGTGGGCCGACCAATGGTACAAAGGAAACACCCACGTGCACACCACGCTGTGCGGTCATGCCGATACCAAACCCGATGCGGTTGCCCAATGGTATCACGACCGCGGATACAACTTTCTCATTCTCAGCGAGCACAACAAGTTCATCGATCCCTCCACGGTCAAACTCAAAGGCCAACCGAGGGAAGACTTTCTCCTCGTGCCCGGAGAGGAAGTAACCGCGGCGGTTCATACGACCGCCATGAACGTCAGCCGATTGGTCCCCTGGCAATTTAACGACAAGAACCGGACCAAAGTCCTCCAGAATCACGTGGACGAGACCCGCAAGGCCGGAGGAGTCACGATTCTCAATCACCCGAACTTCCGGAGACGCTTGCATGATCATGAGATTTACCCGGTTAAAAACCTCTACATGTTCGAACTTTACAATTCCCATCCCGGAGTTCACAGCTTTGGAAACGCTCATTATCCCAACCTCGAGCAATTGTGGGACGCCCTGCTTGAAAAAGGAATGATCCTTTACGGCGTATCCTCCGACGATGCGCACAAACTTCAAAAGTGGGGAGAAAAAGAAAACAACCCCGGTCGCGGATGGGTCATGGTGCGTTCGAAAGAACTGACCTCCGATGCCCTCACCGCGGCCATGCTCAAAGGAGATTTTTATTCTTCATCCGGGGTCATGCTCAGTAAGCTTGTTCGAGGAAAATCCTCCATCGAGCTCGAAGTCGACGTCCAGACCACCGCCAAGGAACTTGAATCGGAATTCCTCTTCGGTCGTCCCGTCAAAAAGGGCGAACCCGGAACCACCATCGAATTCATCGGTCCGGGGGGGGAGATCGTTCAAACGACCTCCGAGACCAAAGCCTCCTGCAAAATCAACGGCGCTTATTTGCGAGGCAAGGTAACCCATTGCGTAAAGAAAGAAGACGGCTCCCTGCGCGAGTACTACGCCTGGACCCAGCCCATCTTCGCCGACGGTCGCTAGACGTATCCTGTCCAAGGAAGGATGCGCAAGGATCATGGGGATCGAGTTGCAAATCTCTTCCAGAGTCTCAATCCCCATGAAGGAGATTGAACTACAAGCCATCCGTTCGCAAGGAGCGGGCGGGCAGAACGTAAACAAGGTTTCGACCGCCGTACATTTGTTCTTTGATATCCGGGCGTCTTCTCTTCCGGAAGTCTACAAAGAGCGTTTGCTCAAAATGAAAGACCGCAGGATCAGTCCTGCCGGTACTGTGATCATCAAATCCCAACAAGCCCGAACTCAGGAGGCCAATCGGGAGAAAGCTTTGGCCCGCTTCAGAGAGCTGATTTTGGAGGTTATGAAAGTGCGTAAGTCTCGCCGGGCGACCGCTCCGACCAAGGGTTCCAAAGAGAGGCGCTTGCAGGCCAAGCAATCACGCTCCAAGAAGAAGTCCTTGAGACGCCGTCCGGGCCCGGATGATTAAAAAGGAATACCTAAGCTTCCCTCGAAGCCTCCCTCGACGAGACCCGTTTTCGTTTGGGTTCTCTTCACTCTTCACCCTTCACTCTTCCCTCTTCATTCATCTTCCCATTTTCATAGAATGATCATTGGCCAGACTGTAAATCTTTCTAGTTGAAAACCATTAAGTAACACTTTATGGTTTGTGAATGTTAGTCTCCAGGCTTACCAAGAAAAAAGAGGTACTTGATCGGGCAGGGGAGATGCCCGGTGAACTTGTCCGTAATCTCCGTGAATGGTTCCGGGTAGAACTTACCTACACCAGTAATGCGCTTGAGGGAAATACCCTTACCCGTAGGGAGACTGCCATGGTTGTTGAAAAAGGAATTACGGTGGGTGGTAAAACCTTGGTTGAACACTTGGAAGCAACCAATCATGCCCGAGCCTTTGATTGGATTGATGAACAATCCCGTAAACCGCTCAAGAAATTTCGGGAGAATGATCTTCTTCATTTGCACAAAATCATACTTTCTGGAATCGACGATCAAAATGCCGGTTTTTACCGGAATGTCCCGGTTCGTCTATCTGGATCTCGTACGGTTTTACCCAACCCCCGCAAAGTACCTGATTTAATCTCCGCTTTTCATCAATGGCTACAATCCGAGCAGGGTTTTCACCCAGTGGATCTGGCCGCAGAGGCTCATTACCGCCTAGTTACCATTCATCCATTCATTGACGGCAATGGACGAACCGCCCGCCTTCTCATGAACTTGATCCTGATCTGCAACGGTTATCCTCCTGCCATCATTCGTAAAAGTGAGCGGGGTAAATATTTGGATACCTTGGAAAAAGCGCAGACCGGTGGTTCGCTCGATGATTATTTGCAACTCATCTACCGTGCAGTCGATCGATCACTGGATATCTATCTCGAAGCGATGACTGGCGATGGAGATTTTGTGGCTGAACCTGATGATTCTTTGCTCCGGATTGGAAAGCTTGCCAAACAAACAGGGGAAAATGTGAGTACTCTGCGATTTTGGCTTGGTTCTGGCCTTCTTGACGTTTCAGAAACTACTCCGAGTGGATATCAACTATTTTCCACTGCAATGATTGCAAGAGTAGAAGAAATCAAAAAGTTAAAAGCCGAACGCTTTACTATTCAGGAAATCAAAAACAAGCTCAGCCAATAAACTTTTTTGTTCATCGTTGCTCCTCACCCTTCACTCTTCACCCTTCCATTCTCCGGTTCGCGAACGAATACCTTGATCAATTTCGGAAACGGCGAACGATCGTAACAACTATCGTAATTGTGCAGAACTTGGAGGAAGTGCTTGGTGATGTCCGTGCCCTTCGGGGCGACCAACATGGCGGTGTCCAAACTCAAGTCTTCGGCCAAACGCATGCCCACCCTTAAATCGTCCAAGGGCAACTCGTTGACCACGTACCGGGTCTTGGACTTTTGTTGCAACTGGGTGATCGCCTCGATCACCTCCGCGTTGAATTTCTTGCTGCCGGCCTTGAGGGTTCCGATGATCACCTCCGAATCGTGTCCCTCCACCTCCAGGTAGTCGTATTCCAGAGCAGCGTCCAGTATCTCGAAGGCTTGATAAACCTCCTCTTTTCCCGGTTTTTGGTAGGGGCGGGGGTTGCCGAAGAGGCAATCGATAATCTCACGAACCTCTTCGAGACGGGGAATGTGTCCGAGCAAGTGATCGATCACTTGAGGGAATTTGTCGACCAAAGCGATGATCTGGGGCCGCAACCTCTTTCTTAGAAATACGTTCTCTGCTTCCTCCTCGGGCAAAGTGATCGAAGCCATCTGCGAAAACACCGCGGCCGTTTCCACCTGCCAAGGGTGTGGGAATTCCAATTTCCTTGCGATTTCCCCGGCCAGCCTCTTGACCCGCTTGGCCCGCCCGAAAAACCTTGGCTTCACCGTGGCCAAAGTTTCGGTCAAAGCATTGACCGCCCCGACCAAGGTTTCGTGCAACAGGACCCTTTCGGCCACCATCAAATCCCTCTGGCGTTCCCCTGCAATGATTGCATCGCGCAGAGTGGCCGGTGAATAAGGCTTTTCCAAAAGACGAAAGACGTGCCCGTCGTTGACCGCCGTCATGGCATCCGCATAGTTCGCGTGCCCGGTCAGAAGCATGGTGGAAACATGAGGATCCCGCCTGATCACCTGAGCCAAAAAATCCGCCCCGTCCACCCCGGGCAGGATCTGATCGGACACCACGACAGTGAACGGACCCTCTTTCTCGAAGATCTCCAACCCCTCTTCGGACGTCGTCGCTCCATAAGGATCGCAAACATCCGAAACCTGAACCTTGATATCCTCCAGAACCTCGTCCTGATCATCGACGAACAATACCTTGGGTAACCCCTTCATAAATTACTTTCCTATTGCCCAACCCAACGCGGGACAAGATCTTTAAGAAAGTATGAGGAGGGGAAGGCTATTCCTTCGCGTACTCCAAAAAAACGGCTCGCCACGGCTTCGTTTTAGGCATCTATAGACGGCGATGACAGCCGACGATATCA
Source organism: Opitutia bacterium (assembly GCA_038118685.1). Taxonomy (GTDB): domain Bacteria; phylum Verrucomicrobiota; class Verrucomicrobiia; order Opitutales; family Seribacteraceae; genus Seribacter. The sequence continues at coordinate 743 of JAYOII010000111.1, read as the reverse complement.
AACCCGGTCAACGCTGGGTGAGCAATTCCGAGCCCGAGTTGGGACTTGGCGTGGTCCTGAGCACAGGGAGCGGACGAGTAACCATTTTGTTTCCGGCCGCCGACGAGCGTCGCGAGTATGCCCTCGGCACCACGGTCCGCAGGGTCGCTTTCGAAGTGGGGGACAGCCTGAAGACCCACGACGGCCTCTCCGGCTCCATTGAAGCGGTCAAAGAAGAGGAAGGCTTGTTGCATTACCAAATGAAAGGGGAGTGGATCCCCGAAGCCGCCCTGGCCGACACCATCAGTTTTTCCAGCCCCCTCGATCGCTTGATGGGCAGGCAACTCGACGACCCGCACCTCTTTCAAGTCCGCAACGAGGCCCTCCATTGGGAGTCCAAACTCCGCAAAGCCCCCAACCGGGGCTTCACCGGAGGACGCATCGATCTGATTGAACATCAGCTTTACCTTGCCCAGGAAGTGACCAGTCGGTTGCAGCCAAGGGTTCTTCTCGCCGATGAAGTCGGCTTGGGGAAAACCATCGAGGCCTGCCTCATTCTTCACCGCCTCCATCTGACCGGACGAGCCGAGCGCACCCTGATCATCCTTCCGGAATCCCTGATGCATCAATGGTTCATCGAGCTGATGCGTCGGTTTAACTTGCTGGCTAGTCTCTTCGACGAAGAACGCTGCCAAGCGATCGAAAGCTCCGACCCCGACACCAACCCCTTTCTCGACAGTCAGATTATTTGCGTAAGCCTGGAC
>JAYOII010000110.1:0-9011 GCA_038118685.1 Opitutia bacterium | reverse complement strand
CGATATCGGGGTAGGAATCGCCGTCGACGTCCCCCAACTCGAAAAAGTCCAATTCCGAAGTGGAATTCAGATCGACCAAAGGAACGGGGGTGGTGGGATTGAAAGGATCGGTGACAAGGGTCAAAGTCCCAAGATCAAGGCCGGTTTTGTTGTTCTCGAACCAAAGGATTTGACCGCTTGCAAGAAAGGAAACAACGACGTCCAAATCGCCATCCTGATCCAAGTCGGTGACCACCGCATGATCGGGTTGACCGCTCCCGATACTATCAAAATCAGTACCGGTTTTCCTGGAAAAGACTCCGGGACCCGAAGCGTTGTTTTCATTGAAGTGTATGTTGTGGGTAGATTTCTCGAAGGAAATCACGTCCATGTCACCGTCTTTATCAAAATCCCCCGAAACTGAAAACGTGGCATTCGGCAACTCGTTGTCAACCATACCGGAACCGACGGTGGGATAAAAGGAAGAGACGGCGCTCTCCACCCCCGTATGAGCTACGTAACGGGTGGAATTCGAATTCAGAGAGTAGAGGATGTCTTTGTATTCGGGACCCGTATCCTGATCGGTAATCGCCAAATCGACTACGAAGGCTTGGTTTTCGGGAATTGTGAGTTGGGTCAACCCCGTGTTGGTGATTACGGGGGCATCGTTCTCATCGCGGACCGTCACGTTCAGGTCTTGGACGATTGTAGTTCCGACGATCCTCAGTTGCACCTCGTATACGTTGTCCGAATCGGCGCTGCCGGGGTTTTCGTAATCGGGCGGCGTCAAAAAGCTGAGGAACCCGGTCGCGACGTTGAGATTGAAAAGATCTTTGTCGGTTCCGCCGGAAATTTCCAAAACCAGGTTCTGGTTGGTGTCTTCAGTGAAAGTAAAATTAGCGTCAAACCCATTCAGTCCCGGTGTGCTTGTCTCGTTCCAATTAACGCTACGAGTAGGTCCATGGGTAAAGATGGGCGGTTCGACGACGTTGGTGATTGTCAGGAAAACAAAGTGCCTGATTTGGTCGGGGTTGGCAACGTCATCGGTTGCATTGACCTCGATCACAAAAGTGGAGTTAATTTCGTAGGGTGTCAGGGGCGTACCGTAGAAAGTAGAATAGTTCTCGGGAATGCCATTCATTTGGTTGGGCAGGTTCTCGAAATCCAAAGGACCTGCGAACGAAACCTGACCGGTGCTCGAGTTAATGGTGAAATGAGCGTTGTCCCAACTCTGTCCGTTGGTATTCGGATTGGTAAGCCCAAAAATGAGGGGACTCCCGTCGAGGTCGGAGGCATTGACGTCGAATACGACACCCGTGGCGCCCTCAGGTCGGTCGGCCGCTTGCTTGAAAAACATCTTCTTGCCCCCGTGAGTGAGGGAGTTGTTACCGTCCCAGCCAGAAGGATAATCAAAGTAAGGCGGTTCCGCTCCGTCCAAGACTGTGATTTGAATGGGGTAACTGACCGCTGAATTGCCGCCGTCGGTTACCGTGAAGTTGAAGTCGTAGCGGTTGTCGAGGTTGGCATCGTGCGGGCTTTCGAAATCGGGAGTCTGAAGGAAAGAAAGGCTGACGTAAGGTCCGGGATTGGGCTCAATCTTGAACTTGGATGCATCGTCTCCCTGAAGGCTCCATATGAAAGTAGTGGACGAAGGGGTATCGTGAGGGTCGGAGGCATTGAGATCTATCTTGAAAGTCGAGTTGCCTTCGATGATGGCATAAGTGGTAAGACCGCTGATCGGGTTTGAATTGTTGGATTCGCGAACGACCGATGGGTCGGGAACCTCCGTCACCGTAAAGACGACTGGAAGAGTTCCGGTCGTCAAACCATCGGTAACCAGAAACTCAGCGTAGGTGATTCCGGAATAGTTGGGTTTGGGTGTAAACGTGAAAACTCCCGTAAAAAGGTTAAGAACAAGGGTTCCGTTTGAATCGTTCGTACCATTGTAATCGACGAAATTCGAAGAAAAACGAAGTCCGGCGGTGCCGGTCTCAGGATCACGGGCATAATTCGAGAGATCGCCCGTTAGATTCGTATCCTCAGCAAGGGTGTAGTCCAGGTAATAAATCCGGGTGTTCGAAATCGTGCTCTCGAAAAATTCAGGGGCTTCGTCCACGGGGTTGACTTCGATCGTGAAATTGGCATCGAAGGAACCACCTCTTCCATCCGATACCCTGACTTCAATGGAAAAATTATTGTCGACCTCGTAATCGGAATCCTGATTAAAGCGAAGACTGCCGTTTAGATCGAGTGTAAAACTGGTCGTATCTCCGGAAATCTCGACCCATGTCAAGGTATCGCCACCCAGTCCGCCCAGGTTGTCCTCATCGGAGCCATATTGACTGAGGTCCAACATTGCGTTGGTCTTCAAGGGTTCGTCTATATTCAAAGGCGTGGGGGAAATCGTCGGGATGTCGTTTTCATCGGTAACCGTAATAACAAAAGTTTGGGTTGATGAGGCGCCTCCCGAAGCAGCATCGGAAACTTTAACCTGGACGGTGTAGGTGTTGTTTTTGTCACCGGCAAAGGACTCGTCCAAAGGGTTTTCGAAATTAGGCGGCGTACGAAATCTCAAATCCACTGTCGGAGTGGAAACGTTCGAAGGACTGCTAAGTTCGAATTTCGATGAATCATAACCGTAAAGGATCTCCCAATGGAAAGAGGTCACGCCTTCGGGATCGACCGCCGACAGGGTGGCGGCATGGGTTTGGTTTTCCGGTGCCGTTTGATTAACGTCCACGTCCGTCGAGAAAAGGGGAGGCTCGTTTACGTCCTGAATAATAAAATCCAAATAAAGATCTTGTGGTATGGAGGTGTTGTCCTCAATGCGAACGACCAAAGAGTAATTCCCATCCCCGTCTTGGGACTGATTGTTCTCGAAATCAGGAAGATGAGAAGTGGAAAAGTTCAAGTCGGCATAATTGCTGCCGAAGGTCCAATAAGGATACGGGGTGACACCCGCTCCATCGAACTTGGAAAAATCCGGACTTTGGGTGCTGAGGATTTCAAAGTTTTTTACAAAATTGGCGTCCACTTCGTTGAAATACAAGCGGACGTTCGACGGGTTGTTTTCCTCCAAATAAATTGTATACCTGTCCCGGAAAATAGACACAGTCTCTTGCGGAGTCGGAGTGATGCTGATGAGTCGAGGCGGATCGTTGTCCGGATTGATGAATACGTTGAAATTTATTTCGGTGACTCCGGTTCCGTTTTGGTCCGAAAGTTGTAGAACGAAAGAATCATCTTGCGTCGAAACGTTGCCGTCCCCCTGCGCGTCCTGTTTGGTGAGGTAAGTGAAAGAACTCGGGGTCGCCCCCGTTCCTGATACGGATGCAGTGCCTAAAAGTCCTCCTGCCCCTGGTTTTACAGTCCAAGTAAGTTTGGCTTGATGCCCGGCGTCCACGTCCGTTGCGTTCAAGTCGGGATGACTGAAATCATTCGGGTCCCAAGTCCACGTAACGTCCTCGTCGACCATGATGTTGAAGTTGTAAACGCCTATGTCCAAAGTAGGCAACTCATTGATGGGAGTGACGGTAATCGACAAGTTTTGGGAATCCGAGTTGGCCAAAGAAGAGTCGGACTGATCTCTTACGCTTACCGTCAACTCGTAAACGTTGTCGTTGAGCCCGCCTCCAACGTCGATGGGGTTTTCGAAATCGGGCGGAGAGATGAAACTCAGTTCGCCGTTTGACGACACTTGGAACTTATCCGCATCAGAACCGGATAGAGTGTAGTAAATCTGGGCCCCCACGAAGCCCGGAGGAGAAGCCGAGACATTGTTGTCCGGACGGAGAGCCGGGTTGTCCGACGAGTCCGGATCAGTTGGGTTTAGGTCTATGACAAAGGAAGTTCCTTCCTCTGCATAAGTCATGGAAACCGGAGAGGGCAAACCCAAGGAGATTGGATCGTCGTGAACAGGGGTCAAAGTCATGGTGACTGAAATCGAGGAGGAGACGAGTCCGCTCGTGTCTTTTGCCCGGAAGGTCAGGCTCTCGGAGTTGTAGGAATCAGCCGGTGCAAAATATTGTATTTCGATCAACTCGGCAGAATTGTAAAATCCACTGTCAGTTCCAGGCGCCAGATAAGTGGCGACCCCGTTAGCCCCTTTCAATTTGACCATTCCCTGCCAAACGGTGTTGGTGGTCGTGTAGGACCACTTCACTTGCGTACCCTCTGGGTCGTAAGCAGCGATTTCCATCGGAGTAAAACCTATGACTTGACTGGTGTTTTGATCTTCGTAAATGGTTCGCTGAATGGGGTTTTCGGATGATACTACTACGGGTACCTCGTTTACGTCGATGAGCCTGATCCCCATGGTCTGAGTGGTAGGTGGGTCGACCATCAACCCACCGGAATTCCAATGGGTGGCGTTCAGTTCAATGGTGTAGGTGTCTGGGACAGCTTCGAAGTTGGGAGGTGAAGCAGGTGTGTAGAAGAGGGAGAAAGTGTGGTATTCTCCGGAGGCATCCGTTGAGACGAAATTTGCGTCAAAAAGGTGTCCCGACGTTCCGTTGATATCTAGCCGTAGAAGCTTTGTCTGATTGGATGGTGAGGAATCAGGGTCATGGACAACAACCGTACCGACAATGCTTTGGTTTTCATTAAATCGAAATTCGCTGCCAACAGCAGTGGTACTTGCAAAGACGGGTGGATTGTCGACTGAAGTAACGGTAATTTGAGCCGTATATTGCATGGTCGAACCATTGATATCGTTAATGGCTTCCCAAACAAAAGTGAAATTTCCGTCCTTGTAGTGTTGGGGAGTGTAGGTGGTCGAAGTCCCAACCGGCGTGGAGAAGGAACCCCTGGGAGGATTAAGAGGCGTTAAGGTCGGATCCGGATCAAAAGGACTTGTGGTAATGGAGTGCCCGGAAAGGGTATGGGACGAGTTGGAGTCGGAGGTGGTAGGCAGGTTAAAAGTAAGAAACGTAGGGTTCCCGGGGTACCTTTCTTGGACAAAGAGGGTCCCGTCCAACGGGTAATTTGAACCAAAGGCAACACCTGCTGGCAAAGCAGCAAGAAAGAGAATAGCCAGTGGGAAAAGGCGTGGCATATTAATCAGTGGTCGCAAGCGTCAATCCGAACGCAACGGAAGCATCATGTCCGGAATGATCAAATAAAGTAAAGAGGGGGATTAAAGTTTTGGGCAAAAGGCGCATCATTCGAATATCGGCTGCATCTTTGAATTTTTTAGCAAAATATTCTTCTAACCTTGTCAAATGGGAGGAGATTGGCAAGCAATTTGAGTACAGCCGGAAAACCAAATCAGAGTCCCAAAACGAAAAATTATGTTCTTGTCGAAAGGCTGATTTAGTTGAATTTTAAACCCCGCCCTCGAACCCTCTACGTACCTGTCAATGAATAGCCCTAAAAAAACCGCAACCTCATATTGGAGCGCCAACCTTAAATTAGTGGGCTGCCTTCTCGTCTTTTGGTTCTTCGTGTCCTTTGGGTGCGGCATCCTTTTCAAGGAGGAACTGGACCAATTTTCCCTTGGCGGAGCCCCTTTCGGTTTTTGGATGGCTCAACAAGGTTCCATCCTTTGCTTCGTCGCCATATTGATCGCCTATTCCTTTTTCATGAACAAATTGGACAAAGAACACGGCTTTGCCGAAGAGGAGGAAGACTGATGGACCAAACGGCTTGGAATTTCATCTTCATCGGAATCACCTTCGGGATATACGTCTTCATCGCGATTCGTTCCAGAGCCGCATCCACCAAGGAATACTACGTGGCAAGCAGAGGCGTGTCCCCCTTTGCCAACGGGATGGCCACCGCCGCGGATTGGATGTCCGCCGCAACGTTCATCTCGATGGCCGGAGGGATTGCCGCAGCAGGATACGGAGCCTCTAAATTCATCATGGGATGGACAGGGGGCTTCGTACTCTTGACTACCTTGATGGTTCCCTACTTGAGAAAGTTCGGCAAAGCCACCGTACCCGACTTCGTGGGCGACCGCTTTTATTCCAATACCGCGAGAATGGTGGCAGTGATTTGCGCAATTTTCATCTGCATGACCTACATCATGGGCCAGATGAGAGGGGTCGGCATTGTTTTCTCTCGCCTTTTTGCCATCGAAATATGGCAAGGGGTTCTGATCGGAGGAGGTATCGTTTACTTTTACGCCGGTTTGGGCGGGATGAAAGGCATTACCTACACGCAAGTCGCTCAATACTGTGTGATGGTTTTTGCCTACACCATTCCCGTGATCTTCATTTCCATCATCATCACCGGGAACGTCATCCCCCAACTCGGTTTGATCGGAGACTACGTAAAGGAAGGTCCGGAGCACAGCCAACCCCTTTTGCAAAAGATAAACCAGATTTCCACTGATCTTGGGTTCAAGGAGTATACCGGCGGATCCGGAAATACTCTGGACCTCTTCTGCATTACGGCGGCGTTGATGGTCGGAACGGCGGGTTTGCCTCACGTGATCGTTCGCTTCTTTACCGTCAAAAACGTAAAAGCCGTCCGGAAGTCGGCCTATTGGACTTTGGGCTTCATCGCCATCATTTACCTGACCGCTCCGGCCCTCGGAATGTTCGCCCGGACCAATTTCATCGAAGAAATCAACGAGAAGAAATATCAGGAGGCCCCCCAGTGGTTCAAGAATTGGGAAAGACAGGGAATGATCGCTTGGGTCGACAAAAACAAGGACGGCATCATGCAATACCGGGCTGGCGACGTCTTTGCCGGCAAACCGGAATTCGACGATTCCCTGAGAACTGAAAACGGTCCCCGCCCAGTTACGAACAAGAGCGACGAATCGTCGACCAACGAGGTCTACTACGACAAGGATATCATCGTTTTGGCAAACCCCGAAATGGCGAAATTGCCGAAATGGATCATTGCGTTGGTGATGGCTGGGTGTGTCGCCGCCGCGCTCTCCACCGCCGCCGGCTTGCTACTCGTGCTCTCGACCTCCGTCTCCCACGATTTGATGAAAAAGATCATCAAGCCCGACATCTCGGACAAAATGGAAATTCGCTATGCCCGCTTGGCTTCGTTGGGCGCCGTTCTCGTGGCGGCTTATTTCGGGATCAACCCACCCTCCAGTTTCGTCGCCAAAACAGTAGCCTTTGCCTTCGGTTTGGCCGCCTCTTCCTTTTTCCCCACCTTGATCATGGGAATTTTCTCAAAAAGAGTAAACAAACAGGGGGCCATAGCGGGAATGATCACCGGAATCGGATTCACTTCGGGCTACATCGTTTATTTTCAATTTCTTACCGACAGCAAAGACTATTGGTTCGGTATTTCGCCCGAAGGAATTGGTTTTGTCGGCATGCTGATCAACTTCTCCGTCGCCTTCGTCGTGAGCAACCTCACGCCTCCTCCTCCTCAAGATGTCCAGGAGATGGTCGAGAACATTCGCATACCCAAAGGGGCGGGCCAAGCGTCGGAGCACTGATTTCATGAAATCCTGCCCCACCCTGCTCCTATTCTTTTTTGCTTCCTGCCTTTGCGCCGCCGAGAAGAAAAAGGAAGAAGGCTTCGTCTCTCTCTTTGATGGAAAAACCCTCCAGGGTTGGGAGGGAAAGAAGGAATTCTTTCGAGTGGAAAACGGAGCTATCGTCGCGGGCTTTCTCGACAAGAAGGTCCCCAACAACGAATTCCTCGTGAGCAACAAGGAATATGCCGATTTCGATTTGCGCTTCGAGGCCAGGTTGGTCGGCCCTGGAAACAACGCAGGCGTTCAGTTCAGGAGCCAGCGTATTCCGAACCACCATGAAATGATCGGCTATCAGTGTGACATCGGAGGTTGGAGCAAGGGAACCATTTGGGGGTTTTTGTACGACGAGTCGCGTAGGAGAAAAATGCTCGCTCAAGCGCCGCAGGAAAAAGTCAACTCCTGGGTCAATCCGAAGGGGGAATGGAACAAACTGAGAGTTTGGACAAAGGGTCTCATGATAAAAATTTGGCTGAATGGCAAACAAACGGTTGACTTCACCGAATCCCAAAAGGACATTCCTTTGAAAGGTAAGCTTGGCTTGCAAATTCACAGTGGTCCGCCTTTGGAATGTCACTATCGGAAAATCCAAATCAAAACCTTTTAAAAAGTTTTCGAAGAACCCTTAATACGCCTATCATGAAACAAAGCAGAAGATCCTTTATCCGTCAGTCCGCCCTCGCCTCCACCGCATTCGGGGCTTTCACCATCAGCGGGACCAAATCATCCGGCAAAATCATCGGAGCCAATGACCGAATCAACGTAGCGGTTTGCGGAATCAAGGGACGGGGAGCTTCTCATATCGGTGGGCACGGACGCCAGAAGAACGTAACGATCTCACACTTGGTCGATCCCGACTCCAGCCTTTACGATGGCCGCAAGAAGTTCGTCTCGAGTAAGTTCAAGAATACCCCCGATTGCGTCCAGGACGTGCGAAAGGTGTTGGACAACAAGGAGGTCGACGTCATTTCCATCGCCACCCCCAACCATTGGCATAGCCTGATGTCGATCTGGGCTTGTCAGGCAGGCAAGGACGTATACGTCGAGAAACCTCTCAGTCACAACATCTTCGAAGGACGGAAATTGGTCGAAGCAGCCGAAAAATACGGACGCATCGTTCAGCACGGCACCCAAAACCGCTCCATCCAAAAATGGGCCGATCAAGCTCAGGAAATTGCCGCCGGCAAGCATGGCAAGCTCGAGGTTGCCCTCGGAACCTGCCACAAGCGTCGCGGCTCAATCGGGTTCAAGAACACCGAAAAGCCTCCCGCCTCTCTCGATTTCGACATTTGGACCGGTCCGGCTCAGAAAGAAGACTTCCATAAAAACCTCGTTCACTACAATTGGCACTGGTTTTGGAACTATGGGAACGGCGACATTGGAAACCAAGGGGTTCACCAGATGGACATCGCCCGCTGGATGATCCCGGGAGCTCTCTGGCCCAAGAGCGTGGTCAGCGTAGGCGGCCGGTTCGGGTACGAAGACCAGGGTGAAACCGCCAATACTCAGTTGTCCATCTTTGATTACGGGGAGTCCCTTCTTGTATTCGACGTGCGTGGCTTGTCCGGCAAATCGAACATGGGGG
>JAYOII010000109.1:0-9018 GCA_038118685.1 Opitutia bacterium | reverse complement strand
TTCCGGCCCTTCCCCGAGAGGTGATGCGGTCGTTCTCTTTGGCAAATCCAAATGATCGTGAATAACCACGCCATTGTGTCGCACGGTCATCCACGCGTTCTTTGTCTTTTGCCCATCTTTGAAACCAGCGGCCCGGAATTCGACGTCGTAGGTTTGCCAAGCAAGAGGAGGGAAACACATGTTTTCACGGGGTGGAGCAATCCCGTACACACCTCCGCATTCGTTGCTTTTTCCTTCCAAGCCAAAGGAATCCAACATCTGCACCTCGTACCGTCCCTGAAGATACAGTCCGCTGTTGCCCCTGCCCTGCCCCCGTGCCGCCGGCTTGTAAGGCAAGCGGAACTCGAGGTGAAGAAGGTGATCCTGAAAGAGTTGGATGCTCTTTGCTCCTTCCATGAGGAGATGATCCTCGGTCATACGACCCGGCTTGAAGTTCTCGGTATCCGAGCCTTCGAAAAGAACGACGGCCCCTTTGGGAGGCTTTGCTCCCAAAGTCGGACTCTTTCGATCGACTTTCTTGAGCACCCCCATTTTTGCGCCGTCGAGAGTCTCCACCTCGATGACACCCGCTTTGAGAATGCCTCGATGCTTGTCATTCTCAAAAATCAAGCTGCCGTCGTCCTTCTTCAGCGACTGGACGGTTTCCTCCATCGTTCGGTTCCAACCATCTCCCGGCAAACCACCGACGTAACCGCGGGCCATAAAGCTACCCTTGCCCATGGCAACCACTTGGCATCCTAGTTTCAGGTCTCCATCCTTGCCCTTAACTACACCGTGATATTCCCCTTGTATAGCATAGTCAGAATCCACCTTTGCAGGATCGGCAGGATCCGCATGAATGGATTGACCAAGTAAAAAGAGAAAGGCAAAAAAACTGTTCTGTTTCATATTGGAAAAGTAAAACAACCCTCAACAAAACCTTTCAATTCCAAAATTTAGAAGAATCTTGTTCCAATTTTTCTTTGAGCTTTACCCTTTCGTGGAATAAAGGTGATTTAGTTCCCATTTTCAAATATCCGAATCGTGACAAATTCAAAGCCAACAATCCTTCTGATCGACGACGATGCCGAGATTCGGTATTCGCTTGACCGCGTTCTTGCCCAAGAAGGCTATTCCATCATGACCGCCGATTCCGGTGAGCAGGGGATCGAAACGGCTCGGAGCAAAAAACCCAACCTGATTTTTCTCGACAACCGGATGGAGGGCATCTCGGGAATCGAAACTCTCCAGCATCTCAGAACCGCCGCTCCCTCTTCCATGGTTATTCTGATGACCGCTTTCGGAACCAGCCAAACTGCGATCGAGGCAATGAAACACGGAGCCTTCGATTACGTGTTGAAGCCCTTCGATCTGAAGAAGCTCAAAGAGTTGGTCTCGAAGGCTCTCAAAGCGGGAAAAGATTCGGTCAGCTCCGAGGAATCCTACGAGCGCTTGCTGAACAGCGCGGATTACGCCGAAGGCATCGTGGGCAGTGGGGAGCGTATGCAACAAGTACTGAAAAAAGTCGGCCAAGTCGCCGCATCCGAAGCAACCGTAATGATAACCGGAGAAAGCGGCACGGGTAAGGAACTTGTCGCGAGATGCATTCATAGGCACAGTCATCGGTCCGAAGGCCCTTTCCATGCGGTCAACTGCGCGGCCATCCCCGAAAATTTGATCGAGAGCGAATTGTTCGGACATGAAAAAGGTTCTTTCACAGGCGCCACCGATGCCAAGACGGGACAGTTCGAACTTTGTCACGGGGGAACCCTTTTTCTCGATGAAATCGGGGATATGCTTTTGCCTACGCAGACCAAGATCCTAAGGGCTATTCAAGAAGGAGAGATCCAACGGGTGGGCGCTACCAGGATCAAGAAGATCGACGTCCGGGTCATCGCGGCGACTCACAAGAACTTGGAGGAAATGGTAAGGAAGAAATCATTCCGTGAGGATTTGTATTACCGGCTCAACGTCGTTCGGATCGAGACCCCTCCCCTGCGAGAACGGATGGAGGACTTGCCGGAATTGGTCGACTTCATGCTCCAAAGGCTCAACAAGAAACAGTCCACTGGAACAACGGAAATCTCCAAGGAAGCCATGAGCGTGATGGAGAAGTACAACTGGCCGGGAAACGTGAGAGAATTGGAAAACGCTCTTCATTCCTCTTCGGTCGTATCAAAGGGAAAGCGCATCCTTTGCAAGGACTTGCCCAGCACTTTGACGAATCTCATCGATTCAAGGGAATCATCCGGGGACCTCGAACCTCCGCCTGCCACACCCAAGGACGCACCTATTGCTCCGGAAGCCGAACCGGCACCTCCAAAGCAACCGGAAACGCCCACCTCCGCTTTCGGCAGTCAACCCGCCAAAGAAAGCGATTCCGCCGTCCCCTCCGCTCCGAGTTCCATTTCCGCCGAAGAAGGCTATGACATCGCCTATGCCCATGCCCGGGAAACTTCCCAAACAAACTTGCTTGAGGTCGTGGAAAAAGAAATGATTCGACGTAGTCTCAAAGAAAGCGGAGGAAACCAAGTGAAAGCCTCCGCTATGCTAGGCATAACACGGGCCACCCTCCGCAAAAGAATAGACGCATATGAGATACGCTACTAACGATTTCAGACAGGGAGCAACTTGCCTTCTTGCCTTTGCGCGAATATTCATGCATTGATCTATTTCGAACCCTTCAAACCCAATGAATCATGAACGCATTGTCATTACCGGGATAGGTCTGACCAGCCCTCTCGGAAATGACTTGAAAACTTTTCGCAGCGCCTTGCTCGAAGGCCAAAGCGGTGTCAGTTCTTTCCCCGTGCGCAACATGGGCGACTTACCATCGGGAGTTTGTGAATTCGAGAAAACCAAGTACCAGAAGCGAAAGGAGGTCCGCGTTGGCACTCGGGCCGGAGGCATAGGGATTTTTTGCGCCCATGAAGCCCTCTTGAACGCGGGCCTCGAACTGGAAAACTTGGATCCATCCAGAATCGGTACTTACTTGGGAATCACCGAACACGGAAACGTCGAAACGGAAACGGAAGTTTGCCAGCTTTTCGATCATTACGACGAGGAAGTAAAATATTGGAGCCACCACCACAACCCCCGCACCGTTGCGAACAACCCCGCCGGGGAGATCACGGTCAACCTGGGCTTGACCGGACCCCATTACACCGTCGGAGCAGCTTGCGCAGCAGGCAATGCTGGAATCATACAGGGAGTTCAAATGCTGAGGCTAAAAGAATGCGACGTTGCCTTGGCAGGGGGAGTGAGCGAAAGCATCCGGGCTTATGGGATTTTTGCAGGATTCAAAAGCCAAGGAGCTTTGGCGACTCATGACGATCCTCAAAAGGCAAGCCGGCCCTTCGATCGGGGTCGCAACGGGATCGTTGTAAGCGAGGGTGGATGCATATACGTGCTGGAAAGGCTGTCCGACGCTCTGAGCAGGGGGGCCGATATCGTGGCGGAAATTTTGGGCTACCGGATCAATTCGGACGGAACCGACTACGTTTTGCCCAACCCGGAGAGGCAGGAGGAGTGCATCCGCCAAGCCATCGACAATGCCGGAATAGACGTCGACTCGGTTGACTTGGTCAGTTCTCACGCCACCTCAACCCCACAGGGAGACGAGCAAGAGTGCAAGGCCTTGAGAAACGTGTTCGGAGAAAAGTCCGAAACCTTGGTCAACAACACCAAAAGCTTCATCGGTCATTCGATGGGGGCTGCAGGCGCTCTTGAGCTTGCGGGCAACTTACCCTCCTTCAAGGACGGCTATGCGCATGCCACGATCAACGTCGACGACCTTGACCCGAATTGCGAGTTGCCTGGACTGGTGATGAACGAACCAAGGCAAAAGAACGGCGGCATCTCCGTGATCCTGAACAATTCCTTCGGCATGCTTGGAATCAATTCAGTTCTTATCTTGAAAAAGTTTGCGGATTAGTTTAGCAAAAGCTTTTCACCTAATCATGAACAAGGAAAAAGTCAGACAAATCGTACTTGATATCATTGCTGAGATCGCGCCGGACGAGGATTTGAGCGATGTCAAACCGGACGTTCGCCTGCGTGATCAACTCGACTTGGACTCGATGGATTTTCTTGATATTGTGATGGAACTCCGCAAGCAACACGGAATCGACGTGCCGGAAGCCGAGTACCGCGAACTCGAATCTTTGGACAGTTCGGCCAACTATCTGTTGCCCAAGTTCGAGTCAGGCGCCGCAGCCTAATTTAGGTCTCCACCCGCTCCATCGAGGTTGCCTGCCATCCCCCCCAACCAAGCAAGCGACCACCACGACGTAATTGTCATTGGAGCCGGACTGTCCGGTCTTGCCGCTGCCCTTCGCTTGGCGATGTTCGGCAAAAAAACAATCCTTCTGGAAAAACACTACGTCGTGGGAGGCTTAAACAGTTTCTACGCTAAAAAAGGCATCAAGTTCGACGTTGGTCTGCATGCCCTGACCAACTACCCTTCCATCAAATCGGGCAAATCGTCTCCTCTGCTCAAGCTTTGCCGGCAACTCAGAATTTCACTTGATTCGCTGAATCTTTTGCCACAAAGCCATTCCCGGATTACGTTTGGCTCGGAAAGCTTACTGTTTGACAACAATTTCGATTTTTTCATTTCACAAGTCGAAGACAAATTTCCCAAGGAACGTGACCGTTTTCAATCCCTCCTTAAAAACATGGAGGCGTTCCCTGCTTATTCGGTAAACGCAGAAGAGCTTTCAACCCGGGAAATCCTGAAAGAAGCCTTCCATGACCCCTTGCTCGGCGAGATGCTTCTGTGCCCGACTTGCTATTACGGTTCCGCCCGCAAAAACGACATCGATTTCCCCACTTTCGTGATGTTGTTCGACGCAATCTTCAGGCAAGGTCTTGCTCGACCGGAACTTGGGATACGGGCGCTTCTGGACCCGCTCACCGAAAAACTCAGAGATTTGGGTGTCGAACGACGGATGAATTGCGGGGTCAAAACGATCCACACCCAAAATGGAAAAGTATCCGAAATCGTTCTTGAGAACGGAGAAAGCCTGACCTCCGACTACGTTATCTCCACTTGCGGAGCGGTTGAAACGGAGGCCTTGCTCGCACCGGAGCCATCCGCCCCACCCACCTCCGAAGGAAAATTTTCCATCATGGAATCGATCTTCGTATTCGAGGGAAAACCGAAGGATTTCGGATGGGAAGAAACCGTCATTTTTTTCAACGATTCCGAAATTTTCAACTACGACGAACCAGAGGGGTTGATCGACCTGCGTTCCGGGGTAATCTGCATGCCGGAAAACTATGGAAACCAAGGAAAGCCCTCCGGCGAAAAGAGCAAATTGCGCATCACCCACCCGGCAAGTTTTGATCTCTGGTCGAGCTTGGAACAAGAAGACTATGAATCGGAAAAAAAACTTTGGGAGGAAAAAATTTTGGTCAACGGATCAACTTATCTCAAAAATGGGGCAAGGGAGCTTGATTCTTTTCGGTCGAAGACCCTGTTCCGAGATACCTTCACCCCAAGAACGATCAAAAAATACACGGGGCATGCAAACGGAACACTTTACGGTTCCCCCCAAAAAAGACGGGACGGATCAACGGTTTTCGACAACCTCTTTTTGGCCGGAACCGATCAAGGCTACGTGGGGATCGTGGGAGCAATGCTCGGAGGCATCGCGATTGCCAACAACCAAATACTGCGCCCAGGCTAAACGAGAGCGGCGATTAAGTTTTCCTGCACCTCGGCAAGGATAAGATAGGCAAAATAAGCGATTCTCTCGGACGAACTTCTTTCCTCCAAGGCAAGCCCACCGGACTCAAGGACCTCGTCGGGCACTTCCGCAAGGGAAGCAACTCGGATGGCCAAGCGGAGCTCCGTCAATCCACGCAACAAATCCTCCGCATCGTCCGTCTCCACTTCCACTCGCCCGTAAGCGAATTTTGGATTGCCCAAGAGCCTGGCCAACGCACTCCGGTCTGTTCTTGCCTCTTCGGCCAATCCCTCTTCCCAAGCCTCGACCAAGTCATCGTCCGAAGGGTTGGGGCAAACAAAGGTGAAGGCGGATTTTTTTTGCGAAGCTGCGAAGATCTTCCCTAATTCGGGCAGAACCGCTTGTATGAGCCGGGGCTCAACCTGCAGGGAAAATTCAATCATCTCTTTCCAAGACGGTCTGAAGGCGCCAACGCTGCAATTGGTAAACGTAAGTTTCGGCAAGCTCTCGCTCACCGGTCCAGAGGACGGATTTGCCCAATTCGTGAACCTCTCGCATGTGCCGGGTCGCCTTTTGCTCGTCGTAGCCAAATACCTTCCGGAAGACCATGACCACGTAATTCATCAAGTTCACGGGGTCGTTCAATACGATTACCTTCCAAGGCGCGGCAAGTTCTTCCTCGAGATTCGTATCTTCGATAATTTCAGGAGCAGGTGGCGTTTCCAAAGGCATATTTGCAATGAATTGACTCTGCACCATAGGCTAATGCCAAAATTATTCGATGGTAAAATTTGATCAAATTTACGTTTTTTTGTTTCCGTGCTTGCCTGAAGCTCCCGAACACAATGTTTTAAAACGATGCTCAAAATACCGATTTTTATTCTTGGCGGACTCCTCATCGTCACCGGGTTCATAGGCTTTTTGTTTCAAGCCCCCAGCTTGTCGATCAAAATCAACGGCCCCTTGGCCGACGATGCGAAGCTTACGCTTTCGGATGGGACTCAAACACATGTCATTGAGCTTGGTTTTCCCTCCGGCAAAGAGTCGGCTGGTGATCAGGCCAAAGAAATCATCACTAGATTTTACGGAGAAGGAGACGGTATCATGGGTATGCCTCCCGGACCCGCCACCAAGGCGTCTCAAAACAACAATGCGATAGAGCAAATGGACAAGGACCCTGATGGAATCGAGTCTTTTTGGTATGCTTCGTCGACCAAGGCTACCCTTGAATCTCTCATTCAGGACAACGAAAACTACCTGAACGCGGGCGACCCTGATTACAAGAAGACTCCCGTTGTTTGGGACGAGGTCGACGCCAACTCCTCGACGATCAAGTTCGTTTACGTGAATGCAGCCGGGAATAGCGGGCCATCGACCCTGAAAGTTTCCAATTGGAAGAACATCGACTACGAAAACCCACCCGAAAACAACACACTTGTATTTGGCAAGAGCTTGACCGCTTTCATACCGAGTGCCATTGGCCTTCTTCTGATTTTACTGGTCGTGGCCGCTGAGATAAAACCATCCGCCCGTAAACACATCATGCATTTTACCGTTTTGTTTGGGTTATTCGCCTTCTATATGGTTGCAAAGAGAATCGGTCCTGCGGTTACCGAAATGTCATGGCTCCGAGGAGAGCCAAATGGAATAATCCAAGCTTCGAGCCTAAAGCCCACCACCATGCTTGTCTCGGCCGGTCTGCTCCTTATCTTCGTCATTCTTTGCGTCGTTTCCTTCATCCAAGCCAGAAAGGAAATGGCAGCGCAGGCCAAAAAAGATAAGCTCGCCAAGAAAAACGCGTCCCAAAGCAAACCCAAGGACAAAGAAGAAGATTCGAAGAACGAAGAAAAAAGAAAACAAAACGGAAAAAACAACGCGAAGGACAAGAGTGATCCGAAAAGTTCGGATAAAAAGGCTAGCCCGAACAAACCCAAGTCCGGGGATGACAAGAGTGGTTCCGACAAAAAAACCTCGGGGTCTCCAGCCAAAGACATGCCTCGCAAAAAAGAGACAGGTAGCGAGAAAGTGAAAGCACCGGAAAACAAACCCGTCCGAGAGAAGACAGGTGGCACCGATTCTTTTGGAGAAAAACCTGATGAGAGCAAGAGTGATAATCCAGGCGAGCAAAAGGATTCCGATTCAAAACCTGCCGGCGAACGCCCATCTCCAGTGAACAAAGAATCCCAAAAGGCTTTGGAAAAGAAAGAAGTTTCACCGAGCGAGGGACCGAGGAAAGTCGACGGAGAAAAAAAGAATTCTCCCCAAGAGGGCCCTGAAGATAAGTAACTTCTTCTGCTAAGAACTCATTCGAGGGTTCAAAGGCTCACAGTAAAGTTTTTTTTAATCATTTCGCGCAATGGTATCCCATTGCCTATCCCCTTACTGGTTTGGACCAGCAAGGATTCAAAAGGATTCCAGCCTCTTTGGAGGGAAGGACTACTTCAACAAAAAGATTATTGCGAAGCAAAGGAAACAAACTTTCCAACTTGCATTGGAACTTTTGCCTTAAATTCTGTGGTTGTACGTAGGAAATACTTGCATGCCTGATTTCGCTTATCTTAAAATCAGGTGAAAGCAATTTGAAGTAGTTCCTTATTTCGTTGGCGGAAAACTCCTTCCAATGAGGCCCATAAGTTGGCACGTTAAGTATTTCTTCGGGAGTAATTCCTCCTCCGGATCTAAACAAAAAACGTTTAAAGTCCCAAGCCCTTCCGCCTATGTGGTAGTAGTTAGGAGTAGTTAATATAATTTTACCGCCCGGTTTCATAACCCGAAAAATGGCCTTCCACATATCCACGGGATTAAAAGTGATATGCTCCATAATTTCGGCGAAAAGTATTAGGTCGAAATGGTTTTCAGGTAGTTTGTCAAAGACTTCAGGTGTGCTCAGATCCGAATACGAAAATAGCTTTATATCGTACTCCTTTGCTACGGATTGTACTACAGGAGCATTCAAAGTGGTAGGAAGTTCCGCTGCAGTAACTTCCACTCCCTCATTCGCATAAACTACGCTTTGATGAAGCCAATGTGCGCCGATGTCCAGCATCGTGGATATTTCATCTGTTTTTCTCCAGATAAAATCCCATGTCATTTTGAATCTTGGATAATGAGTGTTTAAATAATTTTCGTCGGGAATAACAGTTCCTTTAAAAAATTGCTTTTTGTAGTCTTCAATGTTTGGGAAGCACTTCATTGGTCACTTCTGTCGTTGGTTAAACCCTAAAACAGTGGTTATTCATGAAGTATAGTCAAAAAAAGACTCTCATTGTCGAGAGCTATTAGTGTAGCGGAATTACCGCTAATGAGAAGTGGCACACCCGGAGGGAGTCGAACCCCCAACCTCCTGGTC
>JAYOII010000108.1:0-9024 GCA_038118685.1 Opitutia bacterium | reverse complement strand
CCCTACGGAAAACCCATTGACGAATTGCTTCCGGTTACCTAAACCTCGAGCCATGAGACGGTTTCTTGATCATCACTGCCGCCTGTTGGGACTCCTGGGCCTGTCGGCATTCTTTTTTTCATGTGGAAGTGAAATTCCACCCGAAGGCACCTACCGGGGCACCCTTGTCATGGAAGATGGCGCTTCCAACGTCACCCTTGAAATCCTTCCTGACGAAAAGGCCCTTCTCAATGGACTTTTCTCGAAATCGGCCGAAGGCACTTGGAAAGTCGAATCCGTCGGTGGCGGGTACGCCAAGGACGATCTTTGGGCCACCTTCAAATTTCCCGAACACAGGGTCACCCTCAAGCTCCAGAACACCGAGAAAGGTTTGATCGTTCACGAAATAGCAGGGCGCATCGAGGGCAAAACCATTCTCCGCCCCATCAAACTCAAGGAAGCCAAACCCCTGCTTCGCCGGGCCTCATCCTGAAGAATTTCTTCTAAGGTTGGGAGGGCGGAGATCTGCTTATTTCCAACAGCGCGCTGTCGATCAAACTCATCGCGGACCCAAAACGTTCGTCGACGTAATAGATCGACCATTCTTCCTTGCCCTCTTCGATCTCCTCCTTCTCCGGATACCCCACCAACTCAAGGAGCTGAAACGTGCGCGGATCGTAGTTGTCCACTTCGACTTGGTAGATCAGCGAAGGCTGATCCTCCATCTTATCCGTAGGGTCACCCACCTGGTTGATCTCGATCATCACCCGGTAAGGCATGGATGAGTTCGTCTCTCCCGGCACAATATAGTCAGCCGGATCAAAGGAACCGTTCTCGGTTGCCCCGGAAACCGCCTCCACGGTCTCGTTAAGCTCAAGCCCCTTTTGCTTCGCTTCTTCCTTGGCCTCTTCCCAACCTTTTACTTTGAAGGCCCAGTAGGGAAGCATTTCCTTCGCATCGTCGGATTGAGAGGCGTAAAGGGTCTTGATGTGATAAAAGGACTGATTCTCCAACCAAACCGCCAACCGGGGTGGATTCTCCAGAGAATAGGTGGAACCGGTTCGGATATCCAAAGACAGTTTGTAGGAAGGCGAGGGAACGTAGTCATATTTCATTCCCTCTTCATTCATTTCGAAGCGGTCCAGGGCAGGCCCCAAATTCCCGCTCAACCCGAGAATTGCTTTGATCGGACTTGGCTGAACGTAAAAAAAAGTCCCCAATGCAATCGTAAGCCCCGACACCAACCACACAACCCGGTTTTTCAAGTACTTCTTCAGGGGCACGAAATTGTTCGCGATATGCAAACCGATCACCGCAATGAAGATGAAGCCGGTCAAAGCATGCAAACCGATCACCTGAATCGAAAAGGGCTGGGCGAACGCCCACACACCCGACCCCGCCATCACGGCAAAGAGCAGGAGATTGAAAAGGGATACGAAACGTCTTTTTTTCAAAACACCGATCAGGCCTTGCCCGGTATGATCGCTCCGTGCTTTTTCAGCAAGTCATGGATCTTTGCCAAAGGAACCTCAGATGGAGTCGTGTTTCCTTGAACCGCCAAGGTTGCCGCAGCGGCCGCCGCTTGCCCCATGCCCATACAGGATGCCTGCACCCGCAAACCCGAATTCGCCAGACGGTCACTGCTCACGCAACGCCCCGCCACGATCAAGTTGCGGCTTCCCTTGGGGACCAAGGCGCCGAGAGGAATCGACGGAACGATCCCCCGCTTGAGTGGTTTGGGCCGAACCCCGGTCTTGGTATGCAAGTCGACGGGATAGAAGGCATAGGACACTGCGTCGTCGAATAGCTTGCCAGAAGTGTAGTCCTGCACGGTGATCAAGGTCTCTCCCTTGATTCGGTAGCTCTCCCGAAACCCCGTTTCGGGTTGCAAATGCATCAGGCGTTTTTTGTCTTTGCGGACTCTTGCCAAAATCGACTTCCGGCCGGTCAAGTTGGCTAGCGTTGCGGTGCGCGAATTGGTCGAATCCGCTCCATGCACGTACAAGCGGTGCAATTGTTTGCTGGCGGGATCATGCGAACCGCCCAACTGGAAAAGGTAGGATCCCGGTTGCCGTTCCTCCTCCCGCAGACGCTCGAATCCAAGCAGACCCACCACCTCGGCTCCTCCCGTACAATCAATGATCTGCTTGCACATGACCTGCCTTCTCGTCCCGAAACCGATGCAGTCGACCTGCCATCCGGAATCCGTCTTGGCAACCGCTTCGGGAAATTCGTAGTAGGCGATTTCCACCCCGGCTTCCCGGCATTTCTCCTCCGCCAAAAGGGCATATACGAACTGGTTGACGTGTACCTGATTCATCCAGTGACGGGGTGGCACCTTGGCGAAGTTGGGAAGTTTCCCGCCATCCAACTCAACGCTTTCCTTGACCAGTTCCCAACCGATCCCCGCAATCACCTGCTTGCCCCAGGCATCAAACAGTCCGGGAAAAGCCACCCCACCAGTAGTCGTCGCCCCGCCCAACTGGAAGTTTCTCTCAACCAAAAGAGTCTTGGCACCCGCCCTGCCCGCTTGAATGGCGGCGATCACTCCTGCCGTTCCTCCGCCAACTACGAGAACGTCGACTTCGTTCGTGACCTCCGGCTGAATGATTGCCTTGTCGGTTTCGGCCATTACGACGGACGAGCTTGAAGAGACGGCAAGGCCAACGCCTGCCGCCCCAAAAATACCGCTTTGCAGGAATCCCCGGCGGCCGGCCGCTGAACTTTTCTTGTCTTTCATGAGTTTTGAATAAGTTAAGGAGGGTAAATAAAAAAATTTGATTTGGTGCTTTGGAAAAAAAATTGGGCAGATCCGGGCACTGGCCAAGGTTTTTATAATATGTCTACAAACTTGTCCCTATTACGAAAAAATGACAAAACGGAAATCATATTTTCTCCAGGTTGAAATTTTTCTACCCATGATTGTTTTGTGTTTGTTTACGATTTATTATTTTTTAAGTTAGAAGTATGCTTTTTCTAAGGCGTAAATTGATTCCAAGTGCAGTTCTCACCTTGATCTATTGCCTGATGGCTCCCATCGGAAACGCGATGGCTAGCGAAAAAAGGAACTCCCATCAATTTTCCCAAGAGCAAAAGAATTGGTGGGCCGTTCAACCCCTTCGCTCCGAGAAGGGTGACGGCCAAGGCAACTCGATCGATTTCTTCATAAAAAGAAAACTCAAGGTCGAAACTCTGACCTTGGCCGAAGAGGCCGGACCCCACGAATACGTTCGGCGGGCCAACTTCGATCTCTTGGGCTTGCCCCCCAAACCCAAAGAAGTCGAGGACTTCGTCCAGTCATGGCAAAAAGACCCCGCTACAGCCAAGAGGGAACTGATCGATCGATTGCTTGCCAACCGAGCCTACGGCGAGAGATGGGCAACTCATTGGCTCGACGTCGTCCGCTTCGCCGAGTCAGACGGGTACCGAGCGGATGGTTTTCGTCCTTCCGCCCACCTTTACCGCGACTACGTCGTGCGCAGTTTGAACGAGGACAAGCCCTACGACCAATTCGTCCGCGAACAGTTGGCGGGCGACGAGATCAATCCGAACGATTACGATCACATGGTCGCCACGGGCTTTCTCCGCCACGGCGTCTACGAATGGAACCAGCGCAACGCCCGCATGCAATGGGAACTGATCCTCAACGAGATGACCAACGTCACCGGCGAAGTCTTTCTCGGCTTGGGCGTCGGTTGCGCCCAGTGCCATGACCACAAGTTCGATCCCATTCTCCAGAAGGACTACTATTCCCTGCAAAGTTTCCTCTCCAGCGTTTGGTGGCCGGAAGATCAAAACATCGGTCCACCTGATCAAATGGACAAGCTTCGGCAGTGGGAAAAAGAAACAACCGAGGTAAGGGAAAAACTACTCGAACTGAAAAAGGATCTTTTCAAAGGAGATGAAAAAAACGTGGTGAAGCAGTTCCCGGCGGAAATTCAGGAAATGTATTACAAAAAACCCGAGGAACGAACAACCCATGAACAACAACTCGTTGAAATGGTAAACAGGCAAGTCCGGCACAAATGGGTCCGCACGAAATGGGAAAAGAA
Source organism: Opitutia bacterium (assembly GCA_038118685.1). Taxonomy (GTDB): domain Bacteria; phylum Verrucomicrobiota; class Verrucomicrobiia; order Opitutales; family Seribacteraceae; genus Seribacter. The sequence goes on along the minus strand of JAYOII010000108.1, from coordinate 4,993 downwards.
ACTCAATAATAAAGAGGAATTGAAAAAGAAGTACGAGGACCTCAACCACCAACTCGCAAGCTTTTCGCCCAGGCCTTCCCTTCCTCAGGCTTTTGTCACCACCGATCTTTCGGTCCGTCCTGCCCGTACTTTTATTCCAGGAAAAAAGAAACGGGAAACTTTTCCCGAATTCCTATCTCTTCTCAAGCTGCCCGCTCCGCAAATCAAGGAGACCGAACATGGGACCACCGGTCGTCGTCTTGCCTTGGCCAATTGGATCACTTCTCCCGAGAACCCCCTCTCCACCCGGGTCATCGTAAACCGCGTCTGGCAGAAGCATTTCGGCAAGGGATTGGTCGGAAGCGCCAACGATTTCGGTTTCTTGGGCGAAGAACCTTCCCACCCCGAGCTGCTTGATTGGCTGGCCACCTCCTTCGTCCAAGGGGGCTGGAAACTCAAAGATCTTCACCGTACGATCATGCTTAGTGACACCTATGGTCAGACCACCCGCCGCGAGCCCTCGGAGAAAGAACGTGTAAACGATCCCGAAAACCGTCTTCTCTGGCGCTTCCCGCCCCAACGGCTTTCCGCAGAACAAATCCGGGATGCCATGCTCTCCACTTCCGGTGAATTGAAACCCAAGTCGGGAGGTTCCTCGATGGACGGCAATTCCCCTCACCGAAGCATATACGTAAAGAAAAGAAGAAATTCGCCCGACCCGATCCTCGCCGCTTTCGACGCCCCGGCGGGTTTTGCCTCTGCGTCGGAGAGGCTCGATACGACCACCTCGACCCAGGCCCTGCTCTTGCGCAACAACCCATGGCCACATGCCAGAGCCCGAGCCATGGCGAAGAAATTCTCGACACACGAAACCCTTGAAAAGTCCATTGGGGGAATTTTCGAGTCCGCCTATGCTCGCCCGGCATCTCCGGCGGAGATCGAGCTTGCCCGAAGCTTCCTCCAACAGTTGATGGCCAAGTCCACCAATCTGGCAAAAGACGCATCATCCCCAAAAGTAGAGGAGGAAAGACGCGACCATTTGGCTCTTTCCCAAAACGAAACCATCCGGATTTTCAAAGGCGACAACTTGGAACTGGGAAACAGCTGGACCATAGAAGCGATTGCCCGGCTCAACCGCATCCACGCAAACGCACACGTCAACACTCTGCTCAGTCAATCGGCATGGAGCCATCAGAAACAAGGCTGGAGCTTCGGGATCACGAGCGCGAAATCAGCTTACGAACCACGCAACTTCATCATGCAACTCACCGGTGAGAACGTCGGGGGAGACGTCGTCTACCGGGTGATCGATTCCAACCTTCGGGTTCCCTTGGAAACTGAACTTTACCTTGCTTGCAGCATCCATCTCTCCCCGGATGGAAATTCCAAGGCACACTTCGCTTGGAAGAACTTGGATGACCCGCAAGCCGAGTTACAGGAAGCGAGCGTGGAACATGAAGTCGCAACCCTTTCACCCGATATGAAAGATGGACAATTCCTCGGCGGACGCTCGCACGGCTCGCACTTTTGGAACGGAACCCTCAAACGCCTGCGCGTCTCGTCTCCCGCAATCGGCAAGGAACCCCGAATTTTCAAGGAGACGGACCACGAGGAAGGAGACCTTTCCGCTCATCTTAATTTGGATTTATCCTCCAACCCCGAAGAAGTTCTTGAGAAGAAGGGTTTCCGTTTGCTCTCATCCGGGGCCAAAGACGCTCCTTCGCCTCGGTTGGAAGCTCTGACCGCACTTTGCCACGCGGTCCTCACCTCCAACGAGTTTCTCTACCTCCACTGAGCATGGCCTGCAATCGAATCAGCAACCCCTTTAACCGCCGGGACTTCCTTTCCACTGCAGGTGCAGGATTCGGAGCAGTCGCTCTTTCCGCGCTGACCAACGAACCTCTGCTTGCCCGAGCTTCCGCGAACCCTACGCTCCCCAAGATTCCTCATCGCTGGGGAAAGGCCAAAAACGTCATTTTTCTCTTCATGGAGGGCGGCCCCAGCCACCTGGATCTTTTCGACCCCAAGCCCCTGCTCAACAAATTGGCCGGCCAACCCCTTCCCGGAAGCTTCGACCGGCCCGTCACCGCAATGGGGGAAGTGAACTCTCCCCTGCTCGAATCCAAAAGACAATGGAAGCAGCATGGGGAAAGTGGTCTTTGGATTTCCGACTGGTTGCCCAATCACAGTCGCATTGCCGACGAGCTCTGCGTAATCCGTTCCTGCGTATCCGACGGGATCAATCATGCCGGCGGAGTCTGTCAGATGAACACCGGTTCGGTCTTCGGAGGACGCCCCTCCCTAGGTTCTTGGGTATCCTATGGGCTTGGCACCGAAAACCAAAGTCTGCCCGGCTTCGTCGTCATCAAGGATACCAGCGCCATGGTGGTCAATGGAACGAGATGCTGGGGCAACGGGTTCATGCCCGCATCCCACCAAGGAGTGCTTTTGAAAAACGGTCCCGAACCGATTGCCAACCTAAAGCCCAGAGCCTCCAAAATTGAACAAGCCGAAGACATGAAATTGTCTTTCCTGCAAAGCCTCAATCAAAGACACCTCCAAGGTCGTGAATCCAACAGCGAACTGGAGGCCCGCATCCGCAGTTATGAATTGGCCGCCGAGATGCAGATGCACGCCCCCGAATCGGTTGACCTTGAACAGGAGTCTGCGGCGACCAAATCTCTTTACGGTTTGGATGATGGTGACACCAAGGTCTTCGGTCAACAATGCCTGCTCGCCCGACGGCTGGTCGAACGCGGGGTTCGCTTTGTCCAACTCTATCACGGAGCCGGAAGCAAGTGGGATAGCCATACCAAGATGGAGAGCAACCACTCCAGGCTTTGCCGGCAAGTCGACCTGCCCATAGCCGGTCTTGTCACTGACCTCAAAGCCCGGGGGCTTTTGGACGAAACCCTCGTCATCTGGGGCGGAGAATTTGGCCGCACGCCGATGAGCGAGAAAGGAGACGGCAGGGATCACAACCCGACCGGCTTCACCATGTGGATGGCCGGAGGAGGCGTCAAAGGCGGACAAGTCATCGGCGAAACCGACGAGTTGGGTCTGCATGCCGTAAAAGACAAAGTACACGTCCACGATCTCCATGCCACCATTCTCGGACTACTCGGCCTCGATCATACCGAAGTAGTCTACATGCACAAAGGCCGTCCGGAACGGGTAGATCTCAACGAGGGCCACTTCAAGAGACAGGTGCTCAAGCCTTCCTGAATTTCCTTTCCGGCCCTCCTGTGAGAAAAGGCCGATACCTGAGGAAAATCACCTTGCTCACCTTATTGGGTGGGGTAAAAATAAAAAATCAAGTGATTCATTTCTTTTTACCGTTAGTTGCCGTCAACCTATTTGGCTTTGCCATGAAAGGCATCGCCAAGGAGAAGCATTGGTCATTAATTTCTCCCGGAGCCGTGGCTTCGGGTCAAAGCATTGACGAATTCATCGAAAAGAAGCTCGCGCAAAAGGGCTTGATGCATTCTGAAGAGGCGTCCAGAAGAACCCTGATCCGTCGGGTCTACCTGGACATGTTGGGTCTGATACCCACGCCCGAAGAAGTGGAAGCCTTTGTATCGGACGAAAGAAGGGATGCCTACGAACAGCTCCTTGAAAAAGTCCTTGAGAATCCAAGTTACGGGGAACGCTGGGCCCGTCATTGGTTGGACGTCGCGCGCTACGCCGACAGCGCCGGCTTCGAGACCAACCACGAGCGACCCAATGCCTACCACTACCGTGACTACGTAATCCGGGCTTTCAACGAGGACAAGCCCTACGACCGCTTCATTTTCGAACAGGTTGCCGGGGACACGGTGGGGCAGCACGCAGCCACCGGATTCCTGGTGGCTGGCCCCAAGGATATCGTAGGCGGCAAAGATCGTTTGCTCAGGAAGCAACAACGGGCCAACGAATTGGCCGACATAGTGGGCGTGACCGGTTCCGCTTTCCTTGGCTTGACAGTTGGGTGCGCCCGCTGCCACGACCATAAGTTCGACCCTATTTCCCAGAAGGATTTCTATTCCATGCAGGCGGTGTTCGAAGGCGTCGTCCATGGCGAAAGCAACGTCCCGCTCAGGGACGGGGTAAAGAAGGAGATTGAAGAACTTGCTGCCCAAAAGAGCCCTTTGCAAAAAGAACTCCGCCGCTTCATCCCCGAGTCGACCTCCAGCATCATCCTGCTGGACGACGAAGACTCGGATCAAGTGGAGTTCCTCCAAAAAACGGCCGGCAAGGGGACCAACCCGAAGGGCACTGATCGCGGCTACCTCAACGATCCGGGTGACGCCAAGCGCTCGCACAACCTAAGTGGCGGAACCTACACTTGGTGGAAGAACAAGCAAGGCCTTGACCTCGCCGTCTACCGCCCGCAAGTCAAAGGACGCTTTCGCATTTGGCTCTCCTGGGGAAGCGGATGGGGCACGCACGGCAAGGACGTCCTTTACCAACTGGATGCCGACGGTGACCCCGCCACGGAGAAGGATCGCAAGACCATTGCCACCATCAACCAGCAGTTGTTTGCCAAAGGCGAGGGCAAGGTGGTCAGCAAGCCCCTTTGGAGCGGCTTTCAAAATGCCGGGGTTCACGACCTGGAACCGGAATCAGGCATCGTTCTTCGGGCAGGAAGCACGGGCAGCGCGGTCACCGCAGACGTCATTCTCTTGAGCGCCGACGATGGAGGTAAAGCCCCTACCCGTCCACCCGCCCTTCGCCCTGCGATTGATTCCGGGCGCAACGTCGAGTCCTTCTCTCCCGAAAAGGTCCGCTTCGTCCGTTTCACTACCGAGGCCACCACCAACAACAGCGAGCCCTGCATCGACGAACTGGAATTGTGGACTACCGGAAAGGATTCCCGCAACGCGGCGTTGGAAGCCAAATCGACCTCCTCGGGAAACTACGCCAACAACCCCAAGCACAAGCTCGTTCACCTCAACGACGGCAAATACGGCAACGACTACAGTTGGATCTCCAACCAAAGAGGCCAGGGATGGGTTCAGCTCGAGCTACCTGAGCC
>JAYOII010000107.1:0-9038 GCA_038118685.1 Opitutia bacterium | reverse complement strand
AGCAAGATCCGGCCTTGGGATCTTCACGCGCCGCCCTTGAGGCGATGAAGGAAGGGGCCTTCTGTATTCACAGAAGTTGGGGATTCGGAAAAATCGTCGGCTTCGAAGCCGACAAAGGCATGATCCTCGTTGACTTCGAAGGCGATGAACTCAAGAGCCATCCCATGGATCCTGTTTTCTGTCTCGGGAAACTCGAAGTGCTCGAAGACGACCATATTTTGAGCAGGCACAGGGCGAACCCCGAAGAGATCGAGAAGATGGCCAAAAAGGAACCGGTCGACTTGATCATCGATATGTTGTCGAAGTGTGAAGACGGATGTTCGTCGACCCGGGAGATTGAAAGAACCTTGGGCTACTTGTTCGGGCCCGTAAAGGCCAAGAAGTGGTGGACGGCCACCAAGAAACTTCTTGTCAAAGATCCTCGCGTTGCGGTTCCCAACAAGAAAACCGAACCTTATGTCTTGCGTGACGAACCGGTCAAGCCGGAGCAGGAAGTCCTGCAGGATTTCTTCGATGAAAAAAGGTCCAAAGTGAAAATCGCTTTGGCGGAAAAGCTTTTTGACCTCGCAACCGAAAAGGAAGACCTGCAAGCCGATCTTCCTCAGGTTCTCGAAGAACTGACTGCCGCGATATTGGAAGCCAGAAACTTAAGTCAGGCTGATCGTCTTTATGGGATTTGGGTAAGAAACAACTTGGCCCGCGACGTGGAGGAAGACGTTGAGAAACTCGAGCCTACTTCCGCTTCCATTCTGAAGGAATGCGAAGATGATTTACCCGGCTTAGCCGATCTTATGCCGACCAAGTTTCATTCCCGTTTCTTGGATTTGGTGGCGCGTGTTTACCCCGACCACTGGAAGAAGATGGTTGTCTCTTTGCTTCAAAACACATCCCTTAAGTTTTCCGGAGAGTGCGCTCATTTTCTGATTGATCGGGAAGAGTCCGCCTTACTCAAGAAATCTCTCAAAACCTGGTTGGACGAGCAGAGCCTCAAGTCCCCTGTTCTTCTTTGGATTCTCAAATTTCGCGAATTGCCCAAATTCAAGGATTTGTTGTCGAGTTTGGTTGGACCGCGCCTGCTCACGGCGGTGTTTTCCGCAATTGACTACGAATCTCTTCAGTCTGCAACGACCCGGAGGATTCCATTGGCCGAAATCCTTTCGGATGACCGGGAACTGCTCCCCCAGATTTTGGAAAAGGGTACGGAGGAAAATGCCAAGGATCTTGCTCAAGCACTCATGCTTAATCCGGGATTCGAGGATCTGAGCAAGCGTTCGCTTCTTGCCCGTTTCATTAAAAGATACCCTGAGATTCAGTCCATGTTGGACGGTGGAGACTCGACTTCGGATTCTTCCACTTTAGTGAGCGATGATTCCCTTGTGGTTTCCCAGTCCAGTTACGATAAGAAAATTGCCGACCTTGAAGAGTTGACCAAGGAAAAGATCCCCGCCAATTCATTGGCCATCGAAGCGGCCAGAGAACACGGAGACCTCAGGGAGAATGCTGAATACCACATGGCCAAGGATGAACAAAAGCTACTTTTGGCCCGTCAGGCAGAACTTCAAGGCGAGATCATGCGTGCCAAGCCAACTGATTTCAGTGATGCCCCTGAAGATTCCGTTGGAATTGGTTCGGTTGTAAATCTGATTGACCAAGCAAACGGAGAGTCTCAGGAATACGTTATTTTAGGAGCATGGGACAGTGACCCTGACAACAATGTCCTCTCCTACCTTACTCCACTCGGGCAAAAGTTATTGGGGGAGCAAATTGGTAACGTGGTCGAAACCGAGGTTGCGGGGAACGTTCAGACTTGGAAAGTGGAAGCTCTTTCCCGTTGGGTTGATTCAAAATAAGTTTGCCTTCGCCTCTGCGTCCGCTCAAGCGGAAATCTTTTGGCCGGGAAAAAGGGATTTGCCAGTTGCCTTTTCTTCCCTGATTTTGACCTGGACGAATCAATGAGGATAACGGAAACATTGCAAGTTCTTTCCGACAGCACTCGATTGAGAATGCTGAGGTTGCTCGCTCAGGAAGAATTATCCGTTGCCGAGTTACAGGAAATTTTGGAGATGGGCCAGTCCAGAATTTCGTCCCATCTGGGTTTGCTTCGTCGGCATGACATGGTGAGCGACCGCAAAGATGGAAAAAAGACCTATTACAACTTGAATATGGAGGTGGCCCGGAGTTTCGATTTGATTCGCTTTGCCTTGGCGGAGGAATCGGAGGAAGAATTTTGGCAAACCGACCGTTCTGCCTTGTCCAGAATCGTCGATCGAAGGCGCCGGGCCAGCGAGAAGTATTTCGACGAGGTGGCCGGTCGCTTGGGAAAAAATTACGTCCCTGGCCGTTCTTGGGATGCCATTGGTCACTTCCTTCTCCGGCTCGTGCCCAAAATCACGATTGCCGATTTGGGGGCAGGGGAGGGCATGATCTCGCAATTGTTGGCGGAGAGAGCGAAGAAAGTATATTGCATCGACAGCTCAAAGAGCATGGTTCGGATTGGAAAAGAACTGGCCAAAAAGAACAACTTGTCGAACTTGAGTTACAAGCATGGGGATATAGAAAAAGTGCCCTTGTCCACTTCGAGTGTAGACCTTGCCTTGATGAGCCAGTCCCTCCATCATGCTCATCATCCGGAGACCGCTCTTTCGGAAGCTTTTCGGATTCTCAAGAAAAACGGTCAACTGATTATCCTCGACTTGAAAAAGCATCAGTTTGAAAAAGCCCGTGAGCTTTATGGTGATCAATGGCTTGGTTTTGCCGAAAACCAACTCTACCGTATGATCAAGGAGGCTGGCTTTCGAAAGGTCAAAGTCCAGACGGTTGCCAAAGAAGGGATCGAGCCTTATTTTGAGACGATTTTGGCTTGCGGGGACAAACTTTCATAGCACTTGCAAAGTGCTTTTGTTTCCTTCCTTGTCGTTGGTTGAGCGGGAACCCCAACCCTCTTCCTACGCTCGTCTATTGCGGCCGAAGATGATGTTGGCAATTCGCTTCGCATCGTCGAGAATCAAGTAAAGGCACGGAACCATCAAAAGGGTGATGAAGGTCGCGAAAAGAACCCCGAATCCGATGGCAATGGCCATGGGTTTGAGGAATTGAGCTTGCAAACTTCGTTCGAATAGAATGGGCAACAGACCCACGAAAGTCGTAAGTGAAGTAAGCAAAATCGCTCTGAATCGAGCTGTTCCGGCAAGTTTTGCCGCTTCCATCACTGGAACTTCCTTCGCTCTTTGATTGACGTAATGAACCATCACCAGGCTGTCGTTGATTACGACACCGGTCAGGGCGACCAAACCAAAATGAGACAACTGACTCAGGGGCATTTCAAAGAGCAGATGTCCCAAAACTGCTCCGATCAGCCCGAAAGGAATAACAGACATAATGAGAAAGGGCTGGAGGTAGGAGCGGAATGGGATGGCAAGCAAAGCGTATATTACGAAAAGCGAGATTCCGCCCGCTTGGGCTAGTCCGGAATCCGATTCGGATTGCTCCTTTCTTTCGCCTACGAACGAAAAGCGCAAATTTGGAAATTTCTCCCGAAGCGCCGGAATGAAGTTTGCGTCCAAATCTTGTTCAATGGAAGGTATTTTTGCCACGACTTTGTCTGCCGAGGATTGAACGTTGATTATTCTGTTGCGGTTGGCTCGATTAATCGTCGGGTAGCCCCGTCCCAGTTCGACGGTTGCCACCTCGGCAAGAGGCGCCTCGATCCCGTTGGGTGAACGTATTCGGAGGTTGTCCAGAGCGGTCAGAGTCTTGCGGTCTGCAAGCGGGTAACGGAGCATGACCTTGACCTCGTCCCGATCTCGTTGAATCCGTTGAATTTCTTCTCCATAATAAGCCTGCCGGACTTGCCGCCCGAGATCAGCATGCGTCAGGCCCAAGGCCCGCCCTTCCGGTTTGAGCTTAAGTTTAAGTTCCCTTTTTCCTCCCGCGTAGGTATCCGAAATGTCGAACAGTCCTTCGTAAGTCCCCAATCGCTCCTTGATCGCCTGGGCGGCTTGTGTCATCCGGTTGAGATCTTGCCCACTTATTTCAACGTCAATGGCCGTCTTGCTTCCTCCGGCTGCAACGTCGCCAAAATACAATTGCTTGATACCGGGAAGAGGGCCGATTCTTTCCCGCCATAGAGCGGAAATTTGAGGCGCAGTCCGGTTTCTGTCTTCGGACTTGATCAATTCGACGCTGATTTCCCCCATGTTGGATCCCGTCACAATATTGGAGGAACTCTTGGGCCCCCCGGTGAAAGGTTGAGCTCCCATGGTGACCATAGCGTGCTTGAAAGGATTTGGCTCCCCCTCTCTGCTCAAAAAGTCGACCACCTCCAACCTTGCCCGCTCGATTTGCTCGAGTGCCTTTTCGGTTGATGATGCGGGTACGCCATCCTGCATGAAAACCTTGACCGATATGTAATCGGAGGGAACGGGTGGTATTCCCCTGATGGAAGGAACGTGTCCGCCAAAGATCAAGCCAAGGGTTATGGCAAAGAGGCCCAAGAAAGCCGATAAGGTAAGGTAGCGGTTCCTCAGGCAGAGAGCCAAAAACGGTTGGTACGAATGCTTGATGAAATTTTCCAGTCCCGAGGAAACTTTTCCCTGTAATTTGGCCAACCAATTTTTGTGTTTCTTGTCAAAGCGGCAAAGCGTGAGATGGTAGGGGAGGATGAACTTTGACTCGATGAGGGAAAAAAACAAGGCGGGGATGACTACCAAGGGAATGTCTTTCATCAGTTTCCCAAGCCACCCGGGAAGAAAAAGCATCGGCACGAATGCAACCATGCTGGTCAAAATGGCAAAGGTGACCGGGACTGCCACCAAGTGAGTGCCCTCAATGGAAGCAAGAAGTGGTTTTTTACCTTTGGACCCCAAGGTGTAAACGGATTCCCCGACTACAATAGCGTCGTCGACTAGAATGCCCAACACCACGATGAAGGCAAAAAGCGAAACGAGGTTGATGGATGCCCCTATCACCCCCATTGCGGCAAAGGCTCCCATGAAGGAAATGGGCAACCCGATAGCGACCCATACGGCCAAGGATGGTCGCAAAAACAAAGAGAGAACCAAAAACACAAGAAGGAGTCCTTGAAAGGCATTTCTTATCATCATTTGCAGACGTCCCTGCAGGTAGTAGGAGCTGTCTTGCCAGATGGTCATGCTGACCCCCTCGGGTAATTTGGGCGTAGTTTCCTTCACATAGGCATTTACTTTCTCCGAAATGTCCAGAGGGCTTTGGTTGCCCACCCTGAAAACGCGAAGCGTTACGGCGGGTTGGTCGGAAAAGGTTGTGTAAAGAGCCTTGTCTTCGAAAGCGTCTTTGACTGTTGCCAGGTCCCCGAGTTTCAAGCTTGATCCGTTGGGGGAGGAAATCAATTCGATTTGGTTGAATTCTTCTCCTTTGCGGGCTTTCCCCATTGCTCGCAGAAGCGTCTCGCCCGAAGAGGTTCTTGCTACGCCTCCGGGTATGTCGAGCGACGATTGTTTGAGGGATTGGGAAACCTCGTCAAAACTTAAGCCATGTTCACGCAGATTCCGCTCGGAGACCTCGATGCTGATTTCCGGTTTGCGGATGCCCATGATTTCCACCTGAGTAATGTTTGGAAGGCTGGTCAGGTCGTCGAGTGTCTTGTCGGCCAATTTGCGCAAAGACCTCTCGTCGCAATTACCATGAATGGCCAAAGCCAAGACTCTTCTCTTTTGAGTGGCAACCTCCACCATTGGTTTTTCAGCCTCCTCGGGAAAAGTGCTGATGGAGTCGACCCGGACCTTGATTTCATCCGCCAAAACCTTGGCGTCTTTCCCAAGAGCGACCTGAATGGAGACGACGCCGAGATTCTCTCTGGCAAAGGAATTCATTTCCTTGATCCCCGAAAGATCCCAAATCTTTTCTTCAATTTGCTTGCAGATTCCTTCTTCCACTTCCAGTGGCGCGGCCCCCGGATAAGGTACGGAAATGGTCACTAAATCGAGATCAAAGTCGGGAAAGAGTTCCATTTTCAAGCCACGAATCGAAAAGATTCCCGAAATGACGATCACCCCCATCAGAAGATTGGCGGCGACTCCGTTCTTGGCGAACCATGCAATCATGGTTTTGTGTCGTTCCGATCCGCGATTCTCACTTTCATTCCTTCCGAAATGACCTCAATCGGCGTGACGCATACACGCTCGCCGCTTTGCAGTCCCGCGGAAACCCAAACTTCTTTTCCTTGCCGGCAAACCGTTTTCACCTGCCGAATTCTCAATTCATCGTTCGCATTTACCACAAGAAGGGTGTCTTGCGTTCGAAAGGCGGAATTGGGAACGACAAAAACCCGAACCTTTTCTCCCCAAAGGCGAAGCTTGACGAATTGGCCGATCTGCAAAGGTTCCGCTCTGTTGTCCTGTTTTTTTTGAAAAGGGTTGGAAAAGCAATCGTCGAAGCGTGCGACCAACCTGTTCAAGCGAGTTCGTGCATCGACTATTCCCTCCGAGCGATCCAAGACGCCCTCGTAGGCGACTTCCCCGTTTGCATCCAGAACCTCGGTTTTTATTCTCTCTTGTCTAGGGATGCCCAATTGCTCGGAAAATCCGAGGAATTGCATCTCCGAACGGCTCAAAGATAGGTCGACCTCGGCTGAGTCGAGAGCGTAAATTCGGGCAAGAGACGAAGAAGTTCCACCCCCGACACGTTGACCCACGTCGGCCATAGTCTTGAGTATCCTTCCTTCGAAAGGAGCACGCACTTGAGCACGATCAAGATTATGCCGGGCTTGGGTCAGCTTGGCTTCGGCTGCCTTGGCTTCGGCCTCGGCTTTTTGAATTTGAGGAATTCTTCTAACCAATTCGGGTGCCTTGGCCCAGTCCCGTCCTCCCCATTCTATTCGCGCTTGCTTGGCAAGCTCCCGTTCCTGAATGAGTTGCAGGTTTGCCCGGCTCAAGTTCGCCACCGACTCAGCTACGGCCGTTTTCAAGTCGACGTCTTCGATCCTAAGCAAAAGATCATTCGCTCTGAAAAATCCACCAGCTCGAAAGGAGGCTGAAGAATTCAGCTCTTGGGGAAATGGAGCGACGGCCTCAATAATGCCAGGCACTTCGGCCAACAAGTCGGTTTGGGTTCTTGGCCGAACGGTGCCGGAGGTCGAGACGGTTGATCGTAAAATCTCGGCTTGGACAGGGATGATCTCGACGAAGGGGGCTTTTCTGGTGATGTTTTTGGCTTCGGGCTTGGCCCGTAAATAAACGAGATACCATGCAAATCCAATCATGCAACCGAGAAGAAGCAGAGGTAAAATGATTTTTAAAATGACTTTTTTCATGGTTGTGGGGAAAGGGCTTTCATTCCCAAAGCAAGATACATATCGATTCGGTTATGAAGTCTCTCCTTTTTCAGAGCGAGAAGTCTGCTCTCGGCTTCGAAGGATCTTCTTTGAGCCTCCAAAGTGTTGAAAATTCCCTCGACCCCTCTTTGGTATCGATCCCAAGTAAGGTCGGCCGCCGTTTTGGCGGCAAGAGCGGCTTGTTTCAAATGCGCCTCTTCAGCCTGCATGAATCGTTCGGCGGAAAGGGCGTTTTCGACCTCCGCAAAGGCACGAAGGGCGGTTGCCTTGAAATTCTGGATCGCCGATTGTTGAAGCGCTTTGGATTTCCGGACTTGGGCACGCAGGCGTCCGCCTTGGAAAATGGGCTGCGAAATTGCGCCACTTACTTCCCAAACCCTGAATTTTTGATCGAGCAGGTTGTTGAATTCTTCGGATCTGCTTCCTGGTCCTCCGGCAATTGCGAAAGAGGGAAGGAGGTTTTTTTGCGATACTCCGAGCTCAAGACCGCTTGCCTGTATCTCAAGGGCTGAGGCCTTGACGTCGGGTCTTTGCGCGAGAACCTGAGAGGGCGTAGGTGGTTGGGTGATCAAATCAAGTGAGGGAAGGACGCGTGTGCCGTTTTGGTCTGCGGAAGCGACTCCAGGGTACGATCCCTGCAAGACGTCCAATCTATTCAAAGTGATAGTGAGAATTCTCTTCCTGAGAGACAAGTTTGCGTTTGCGGAATGAAGAGAAGAATTGGCCAAGTGATTGTCCAATGCGCTGGCTTGCCCCCCCAAACCGAGCCTCAACCCCTTCTCAAAACGATTCTCAATGAACGACTGGGTTTGAGAATAAGTTTTTGCAGTCTCTTGCGCTAACCTGACCTGACCTTCGTTCTCAATCCTTTCGAACCATGCTTTTGCAACTTGACCGGCTAGAGAGAGGCGGGCCGCTTCCAACTCTTCTTTCGTTGCCTCGAATCTCTTTTCCGACAAATTTCGAATGTCTCTGCGTTTTCCCCACAGATCGATTTCCCAACTGACGTTGATTCCGGAATTGAAGCTTTTGCTGGTAAAGCTACTGTTACTGTTCGGGAAGTTGAAGCCGATCAAATTCCTTTTGCTGCGGGTTCCGGAAAGATCGGCATGAACGGAAGGATAAACGTCTGCTCCGTTGGCAACGGCGATTTCCCCCGCCGCGATAACCCTTTCAACGGTGCCCAAAATATCCGGATTTTTCGATAGAGCCTCTCGGACGGCTTTCGTGAGCCGTGGGTTTTCGAATGAATCAATCCAAAAGGTTTGGTTGCCTTCGGGGAGGTCTTTCTGGAATTCAATTTTCGTAGTCCAGCGGGGTGGGGCCATCTCCTCCTGTTGCTTTGATTGGTTTTGTCTGACAGGGAGACAACCAGCAAGAAAAAGCAAGGAGAGCAAGAATACAAAGATCTTTGTCATTTGGAGGAAGAGTTGATTCCAGCTTCGAAGCCGGTCGAAACGAAATCGATGAGACGGCGACTCAGATCTTCGAAGTCGTTTTCGTCACAAATCCCCTTAGAGAAATCGCTCAATCTTCTGTGCTGGGCAAAAGTTCCGAGCATGGAGGAAATAACCAAGTGCAAATTCCAATAGAGGTCTTTCTGGGAGGCTTTGGGGTAGGTTCTCTGAAGTTCGGCTACAAAATTCTCCGAGAGTTCCCTGAAAAAGCGCTGGTGCATTTTTTGAATGAAGCGGGCGGGTTCGGTAAAACTACGGGCGACAAGTTGGGC
>JAYOII010000106.1:0-9121 GCA_038118685.1 Opitutia bacterium | reverse complement strand
CTTGCGCTTGGGAAAGAACGGTGGAAAGGAAGGCCATCGCAAGGTTGCGGGCATTAAAGAGCCCGGGCATCCCCCACTCGACGGACTGAACCTCCTCCCCCCTCCAGAGCAGGCGGAAACGGCTGCCTCCGGCATCTTCCTTGAAATCCGCTATGCGCAGATCATTCGACTCGCCCTGCCCAACCGAGATCATGCTCGTCCAGGGAGCCTCCGGAAGAGCCAACAGGTTCGGGTCGTCCCCATTGCGCAAAACAAAGCCATCCGACGGAACGATACGCAACAAATGAGAAAAACTCCTGGAAATATCCTGCAAATCTCGAAAGATGTCCCCGTGGTCGAATTCCAGGTTATTGAGAATAAGAATGCGCGGCCGATAATGGACGAACTTGCTTCGCTTGTCGAAAAAAGCCGAATCATACTCGTCTCCCTCGATCACGAAGGGCGAGTCTTCTCCCCCCAGCTCGTTTCCGGATGCCAGATCGAGAGGGACTCCTCCGACGAGATACCCGGGGGATGACCCAACCTGCTCCAAGGCATAGGCGGTGAGCGAGGTCGTGGTGGTCTTTCCATGGGTCCCCGCAACCACCAAGGATGGTCGACTGCCGATCAAGTCCTCGCCGATCAATTGAGGAAGGGAGACAAAGGGAACTTCGCGGGTCCGGAGGAGGCGCTCCACTTGGGGATTGCCCCGGGAAACGGCGTTCCCGACCACGACCCGGTCGGGCTTCCAATCGAGCATTTGACTTTCCTCGAAGCCCTCGAAAAGATCAATGCCGGCGTCCATGAGGACATCCGACATGGGCGGATAAACGCCCGCATCGGAACCGGCCACCTCATGGCCCATTTTTGCAAGAAGGACGGCGGCGTTCCCCATCGCCGTTCCACACACCCCAATAAAGAATACCCGCATGGGAAAGAGTTTGCGCAAAAAGAGAAGTTTTGGAAAACCAAATCCCTCTTTCAATCCGGAAAAATTGCTTTTGTCTCGACTTGAGCCCTTCTTTTCGGGAAATCGAAATGGATGAACGATAAAAACCTGAAGGTTCTGGTATTGGGAAGCGGAGGCCGCGAACATACGTTGGCGAGAATTTGCGCTCAAAGTCCCATCGTGGAAAAGGTCGCCGTTGCTCCCGGAAACGGAGGCATGGCGGACGAATTCGAGACTTTTGACCTGAGCGTGGAAGACAACGAGGCAATCGTGAACTTGGCCAAGGACGAGGGAATCGATCTTGTGGTCGTAGGCCCGGAGGTCCCCTTGTGCAACGGAGCCGTTGACGCTCTCACCGAAGCCGGTATCCCAGCCTACGGCCCGAACCAGTCGGCCGCCAGGTTGGAGGGAAGCAAGGCTTTTTCAAAAGACTTCTTCGCAAGGCAAGGCATACCCACGGCTGAATATGGGAATTTCAGCGAGGTCGGCCCGGCCCTCGAATATCTTTCCGGCTGCAAGATGCCCATCGTGGTCAAGGCGAGTGGATTGGCCGCCGGCAAAGGGGTATTGATTTGCGAAAGCCGCGAGGAAGCGGAAGCTGCGGTCCGGGACATGTTGGCCGGGGCGAGTTTCGGGGAAAGCGGAAAAGAGGTGGTAATCGAGGAATTCCTCGAAGGAGAGGAGGCATCCCTTCACCTGATTTGCTCAGGCGAAAGCTACGTCGCCCTTCCCATGAGCCAAGACCACAAGAAAGTGGGGGAAGGCGACGTCGGGCTGAACACGGGGGGCATGGGGGCCTACGCCCCTACCCGTTTGGTCACGCCCGAGATGCTCGCGGAATATGAGGAATCAATCGTACGCCCGACCTTGGCAGGTCTTAAAGCGGAGGGAATCGAATTCAGGGGAACCCTCTACGTTGGATTGATGCTGACGAACGCCGGCCCCAAAGTGTTGGAGTTCAACGTGCGTTTCGGCGATCCCGAAACACAGGTGATTTTGCCTCTTTTGGACGACGATTTGGTTCCTTTGCTCCTTGCCTCGGCACGGGGAGAGGAACTTCCTGACTCGGTCCGTTTCAAGGAAGCGTATGCCATGGTGGTGGTCTTGGCCAGCGCGGGCTATCCGGAAAGCTACCCGAAAGGCGAAGTGATTTCCACCCCTTCCGATTTCCCCGAGGGCTCCCAACTCATTCATGCGGGCACGAAGCTCGACGAGGAGGGGAAATGCGTAACCGCCGGGGGACGGGTCCTGGGTGCGGTGGGCATGGGCTCGAGCCTGCAGGAAGCAAGGGAAAGAGCGAATGCAGTGTGCGATTCAGTCGATTTCCCTTCGAAATATTTCCGCAGGGACATCGGACATCGCGAATTTTCAAGGGACTGAATCGGTTCTATCTTGCCTTTTTGCAAAAGGAGGACGAGAAAAACCAAAGAATGGGAAAGAAGAGCAGAGCCAAAAAGGAGCGCAAGCAGGAAAAGTTAGTTGTTTTTATCTGCACCGCCAACGTCTGCCGGAGCCCGATGGCCGAGAAACTCTTCGAAGAAGCGGTTGCGAAGTCAGGCACGAAAAAGAAAATCCGCGTCTTCTCGGCCGGCATATCGGCCATGGACGGTGATCAGGCTTCCGAAAACTCCGTCATCGCCTCCTCGGAGGTGGGCTTGGACCTTTCCGATCACCGGAGTTCGGCCCTCACCCGGGCCATGATCGAAAACGCCTCGGTGATCTTTTGCATGACCGAGTCTCACCGGGCCCTTCTGAACATGTATTTCGAAGTTCCCGAGTCTTCCCCCATTTTTCTCATGCGAGAATTCGTATCGGAAGGCTCCACGGAGCTACCCGACCCATTCGGTCAAGACATCGCAGTGTACCGGACTTGCAGGGATCATATGAAGGAAGCTTTGCCGTCCCTGTTGGAGTGGGTTGAAAAAAACCTCTGAACCTTTTATATCGTCTCAAATCATGCTCAATCCCGAACCTTCTCTTTCGCAATCCAACCTCACGCTTGACCGGCGACCTTTGTCGGAACTCGACCCGGCCATTTTCGCCGTCATCGAAGATGAAAAAGTCAGGCAACGCACGCATCTCGAGCTGATCGCCTCGGAAAACTTCACCCTGCCTGCCGTAATCGAAGCAACCGGGAGCGTTCTGACCAACAAATACGCCGAGGGTTATCCCGCCAAACGCTACTATGGCGGATGCGAACACGTCGACGTCGCCGAAAGCTTGGCCATCGAACGAGCCAAAGAACTTTTTGGAGCCGAATACGCAAACGTTCAGCCACACTCGGGCAGTCAGGCCAACACCGCGGTCTATTTCGCCATGCTCCAACCCGGTGACAAGATCCTCACGATGAGCCTTCAGGACGGTGGACATCTTACTCACGGCCATCCGAAGAATTGCAGCGGCATGCTCTACGAGGTCATCAATTACGGGGTTTCGCCCGAAACGGGTCGAATCGATTACGACTCGATTGAGGAAATCGCCAACCGGGAAAAGCCCAAACTCATTACGGTCGGTGCCTCCGCCTATCCCCGTACGATTGATTTCGAGCGGATGGGAGCGATTGCAAAATCAACCGGAGCCCTCCTTCTCGCCGATATCGCCCATATCGCCGGTTTGGTTGCAACCGGCCTTCACCCCTCTCCCGTTCCCCACGCTGATTTCGTGACCACCACCACCCACAAGACCCTGCGCGGTCCCCGCGGAGGACTCATCATGTGCAAGGAGGAACATGGCAAGGCCATTGATTCGGCTGTTTTTCCCGGTAACCAAGGCGGGCCTCTGATGCACGTCATAGCGGCCAAAGCCATTTGCTTCGGAGAAGCTCTCAAGCCAAGTTTCAAGGAATATCAAGCTCAAGTCATCTCCAATGCCTCGGCTCTGGCCGATTCCCTCGGCGGATTCGGCTTTCATCTGGTAAGCGGAGGAAGCGACAATCATTTGATGCTTGTCGATCTGCGCCCATCCCATCCCGACCTCACCGGCAAGCAGGCTCAGATCGCGTTGGAAGGCGCCAACGTCACCCTCAACCGAAACACCGTTCCCGGAGAAACCCGCAGCCCGTTTCAAACCAGTGGACTGAGAATCGGAACTCCAGCGGTTACTTCACGGGGGATGAGGGAACCCGAAATGAGCGAGATCGGAGCCATCATTAACCAAGTGATCGCCAACCCCGAAGACGAGGAATCCGTAAATCAGGCAAAAGAGAAGGCACTTGCGCTTTGTGGTAATTTCGGCTTACCTTATTGACTCAAAACAATCTACCGATCGACTTATCTCCATTAACTCAACCTTAATGATCATGAAACAAAGTTCTTGCGCAAAAAAAGGGTTCACCCTTATCGAGCTTCTCGTCGTTATTTCAATTATCGGCATTTTGGCTACCATTGTCATTGGCCCGATGAATTCATTTCTTGACGGTGCGTCTCAGGATGCCGCCAAGCAAAGTTTGGCTAACGTTTTTGGGTCGGCCGACAAATTCGCAAAGAAGAAAAAAAGAAAGATGTTGTGGCCGGGCAAAGACACGATCAAAGCCCCGCATGAATTTGCCATTTACCAGCTCAAAAAATGGGAAACCAACATTGACGACGCTGGTATTTGGTTTCTCCCGAATGACGCACAACGGGATATCTTGGAAGATGAAGGAAATGAAATTCCCGACAAGATTCTTACCACCGATGGATCCCTTGATAAGTACAAAAGTGCATTCGGATACAACATCGCCGTACCTCCAGCCGGGGGAAGGGGACTCAAAGACGTGGAGTCGGGCCCCTACCCAATTATGTGGACCCGAGGACTCGACAAGGGTGACACCGAGTGGAGCGAAGACGGTCCTTGGGGGGATGCCGGAGGACATGTTCTTTTCAGCAATGGAAAAGTCGAGTGGTATGAGCAAACTCAGTCCGATGAACAACCCGAAGGTGTTTTCAAGAAATACCGCGACGACAAGTCAGCCCAAGACGCGTACACTTCTGATATCGGAGAAGCCATCCCCGATGACTGGGAGATTCTTAAAGCCGATGGCTGAGAGTTTTTTCTCATAAGCGGAATTTTCCAATTACCGCTCAAAGTTTGATCCGTGGGTAAAGACAAGGTTCGCGGAACTCTTTTCTTTGGTAGACAGGGAAGAGAAAAAGTCGTAGTTGAGGGTCGGGATGAGCCGATCTCTTTGGCAAAAGGAGCTTCGGGCACTGCCCTGCATGGAGACTTGGTGGAAGTTCAATCCCTCCCGCCCAAAAAGCAAAAGGGGGACAGGCGAAGGCACCGGAACAAACCGGTCAAGCCCAGGTATGAAGTCAGAAAGGTCGTAAAGAGGGAAACGGTCCATTTCCTCGGCTATTTGAAGAAAGATCTGGGCAGATCCCTCGTCCAAGCGGAAAACTCCAGGCTTTTCATTCCTTTCAAGATTCTCGGTGAAACGAGGAAAGCTCAGGAAGGCGACAAATTGCTAGTCCAATTCGTTCGATGGGATCCCCCTGCCCGCTTGCCCATGTGCAAGATTCTCCGGGTACTTGGGCCGAGCAACGACCCCTTGACCGACCACAAGGGTATTTTGGCGAAATTCGGGCTCAGCGGAAATTTCCCCGACAATGTGGTCAAGGAATCAAAACTCTGTCCGGATAGGGTAACGGCTTCGGACAGAAAGAGCAGAAATGATCTCCGTAATGTTTTCACTCTGACCATCGATCCTTTGGATGCCCGGGATTTTGACGATGCCTTGTCCATCCGCGAATTGAAAAACGGCGAACGGGAAATCGGGGTTCACATTGCGGACGTCGCACACTACGTCAGGCAGGGAACTCAACTGGACCGGGAAGCCAAGAAACGCGGCAACTCGACCTATCTGGTGGGGGAAGTCGTACCCATGCTCCCTCATCGCTTGTCGAGCGGCATCTGCAGCCTCGTTGAAGCGGAAGAAAGGTTGGTTAAATCGGTCCTTTTTCGGTTCTCCAAGGATGGCAAGCTTTTGGAGTCAAAGCTTGCCGAATCCGTCATCAAGAGCGACAAGCGGCTCACTTACGAGCAAGCCATTTTGTTTCTTGAAGAAGAGAGCATGGATACGATCAGAAATGCCAAACCTCCTCCGAGCCGATACTCCGGGAACCCCGGCAAAGCCCTGAACGAACTGTCCGACGACCTGCTTTGCGACCTGCGGGACGGAATCCGCGCGCTTTGGAAAATTGCTTCCCGAATCAGGCATTCGCGGATGCAATCGGGTTCGCTCGACTTTGCATCCTCGGAGGTCAAGATCTTGGTCGACGAGAAGGGGGAACCGGAAAGAATTCTTCAAAGTGAAAGCGACGAAAGCCACCAACTGATCGAGGAGTTCATGCTTTTGGCCAACGAAACCGTGGCCAAAGAGCTGAGAAAGAAAAAACTGCCCGGAGTCTTTCGCGTTCACCCGGACCCAGACCCGGAAGACTTGGAAGAGTTGAGGTCCTTCGTCGCCCAATTCGGAATTTCATGCGGAGAACTGACCAGTCGAAAGGAGGTCAACAAAATGCTTACCCAAATCAACAAGCACCCCCTCGCCCAAGTTCTCAGAATCAAGTTCCTGCGCAGCATGAAGCAAGCTTGTTACCGGAGTTCTCCCGATGGTCACTACGGATTGGCCAAGAGGGATTACCTCCATTTCACGTCTCCCATTCGACGCTATGCCGATTTGGTGGTCCATCGCGTAATCGAACGGATCGTCCGGCGTCAAAAAGCAAGTAAGAGCGAGGTCGAAAAATTGGAGGGCTTGGCCAAGCATCTGTCCTCCATGGAGCGAAACAGCGTCGAGGCCGAGCGTGAGTCGGTCAAGGACAAGCTCCTTCTTTATTACAAGAAAGACTTGGGTAGAAAACCTCCCGTCAAGCACAAGGCGATCATTACGGAAATCGGTCGAAGGGGATTCTTCATCGAGTTGACCGAGACCCTTGCTCGGGGCTTCGTGCCCATCCGAACCCTTCCCCGCGAACTCGGTTACCGGGTTTCCTCAAACGGGGCCGCATTGGTTGGAAGAAACCCGAAGAACAAGCTGAAGCTAGGTCAGGAAATCAAGGTCGTCATAGACAAAGTGTTTGTTTCCGACAAGCAATTGGACTTTCGGTTGGGCTAAACAGTCTTGCATCCGTCCCGATCAGCAGCATTTTCCTTTTGTCTATGAACGTCGATTTTCAAAAGGAATTGTTCCGTATTTGGGAAAAGGCCGTCGGACTGTACGAGGAAGGACACCAGTCCGCGGACACTTTCCCCATCGGGGAAGAACTGCCATTCCTGGAGTCAATAGGAGTCAACCGGATGGATGTCTTCGACTTTGCCGAGGACTGGATTCGGGAAGGAGCACCGGATCTGGCGACTTTTCTTCTGATTCACGAGCAAAGAAGGGATTATTTCATCGAGGTTCAAAAGGGAACCCCTTCCGAAAAAAGAATGGATTCATCCACTCTGCCCGCCAAAAGCGATGAAATCGAGGGCATTCGTTGGTTACCCAGAATTATCCCCAAGGCTCGGGCCAAACTGCGGGGCGAACTCCCGGCGGACACGATGTATTGTTGTGGCGGAGACCGAAATTTCTTTCGCGAAAATGACGTCCACCCAGCGGAATTCCTGAGAATCGTCAAACGGGCCGGTGAAAACGACCAAACGATCATCGATTGGGTTCTCGCCCGCAAAGCATAGGAAAAACAAGTTCGAAAAGAAGGATAAGATCAATGAATGACTTTGAAAAATATCACGCTTTGGGAAACGATTATTTGGTTTATGACCCCAAGGGCGAAAACCGGGAATTCACGACGGAAGAAACGATTCGGATTTGCCATCGCAACTTCGGCTTGGGGTCGGACGGGATCCTATTGGGCCCCTTGCCTTCGGAAAAAGCCGACTTCGGCCTGCGGATCCTCAACCCCGACGGAAGCGAGGCGGAAAAGAGCGGAAATGGCTTGAGAATCTTTGCCCGCTACCTTCGTGATTCGGGAAAAGCGGGCACCTCCCCTTTTACCGTGGACACACTCGGGGGAATCGTTTCCTGCGAGGTCTCCGAAGATGCATCGGTGATTTCCGTGGAAATGGGCCAAGTGAGTTTTCGCAGCGACGTCGTGCCGGTCAACTTGGAGGGGGAAGCCAGGGAAGTATTGGACGAAGCAATCGCAGTCGAGGGGCAATCGCTGAGGTATTACGCCGCCACAATAGGAAACCCTCATTGTGTCGTCCCAACGAATGATTTGAGTGAAAAACTCACCCGGCAGTTGGGTCCCGTTTTGGAAAACCATCCGAATTTCCCGAACCGGACAAACGTTCAATTTCTCAAGGTCATCGACCGTAATCGAATACGGATTGAAATTTGGGAACGAGGAGCAGGCTACACCTTGGCCTCGGGAAGCAGCAGTTCGGCGGCCGGCGCGGTCGCTCGAAAAATGGGGGCTTGCGACGAAAAGATAACGGTGGAAATGCCGGGAGGAGAAATCGGCTTGATCATCGATGATGAATTCAACGTCCTAAT
This sequence comes from Opitutia bacterium, assembly GCA_038118685.1. Taxonomy (GTDB): domain Bacteria; phylum Verrucomicrobiota; class Verrucomicrobiia; order Opitutales; family Seribacteraceae; genus Seribacter. The sequence goes on along the minus strand of JAYOII010000106.1, from coordinate 713 downwards.
GACTGGACCTGCGACTCGGGTCGCCACCATGTCCCTGGACAGCGAATGCCTTTAGTCCGCGTGTTTGCGGGCGATCCAAAAACGGCATTCGTCCGAAAACTTCTTTACCAACTCGGATTCTTCGGCAAGACGTGACCGCAAGAGGTCCCGTTCAACGACAAACCCGCCTTTTTTCAAGTCCTCCCGTATTTCGGCCGCGTCAGGCACGTGTATAAAGAGTTTGCCTCGGGGCGTCTCCTCAAACCGATCCCCGAAGTCAATAAGGCTTTCGTCCTGCTGCCCGGACCTCCATTTTTTCTTTTCCACCGCCCAAAATTTCTTCCACTTGGGAAAAGCGCGGTCATGTGTAGTGAAAACGAACCTACCCCCTTTCTTCAAGACCCGACAGGCTTCCCTTATGGCCCTTTTTCTGTTTTCACGACCAGGGATCTGCATGAGACCGTTGAAACCGAAAATCACCCCATCGAAAATTTGATCGGGAAAGGACAGACGGGTGGCATCTTCAACGGCAAAACGAACCCCGGAGGCTCTTTCCTTTTGGGTCTCGAGAGCCCGGTGGATCATTTCCTTGGAAAAATCAATCGCAGTCAGGTTCCCGTAGCCTGCCATCCACAGGGAAAGACAAATCCTCCCGGTACCGCATCCCAGTTCGAGCAAGGAAGCCTCGCGATCAGGAAAAGATTGCCGAAAGACCAATTCTTCCGATGCCCACA
>JAYOII010000105.1:0-9144 GCA_038118685.1 Opitutia bacterium | reverse complement strand
CCAAGGGCTCCCGCGGCGGCGGCTACTTGCAATTCGTGCTCGACGGTATGACCGGCCAAAATGGCGTGGTTGGTTTCGATGTTGAGCTTGAAGTGATCAAGCAGGTCGTACTCGCGGAGGAAATTCAGGCAGGCGGCGCTGTCGGAATCATATTGGTGCTTGGTCGGCTCCTTTGGCTTGGGTTCAATGTAAAATTGACCATCGAAACCAATTTCCTTTTTAAAATCAACGGCCATGTGAAGAAGGCGCGCCAAGTGATCGAGCTCCCTCTTCATGTTGGTGTTGATGATGGAGCCATATCCTTCGCGACCACCCCAAAAAGTATAGCCCTCACCCCCCAAGCGGTGGGTGACCTCGATGGCTTTCTTGACTTGGGCGGCTGAATAAGCGAAGACATCGACGAATGGAGAGGTGCCTGCTCCCATTGCGTAACGGGGGTGGGCAAAGAGACAAGCGGTACCCCAAAGAAGCTTTTTACCGGTGTCTGCCTGAAGTTTTTCAAGTTCGTCGACCACGGTGTCCAAAGCCTTGTTCGACTCAGCCAAAGTAGCGAGTTCGGGAGCCACGTCACGGTCATGAAAGCAATAGTAGTCAATGCCTATTTTGTCCATGAATTCGAAGAATACGTGGGTCCGTTTGACGGCATTCTCAACCGAATCCGAACCGTCGTCCCAAGGCATTAGAGCCGTGCCCGGACCAAAGGGGTCGGCGAGAGGGTTGCGCATGCAGTGCCAATAAGCGGCGCCGAAGCGCAAGTGATCCTTCATCTTCTTGCCTTCAACCTCCTCTTCGGGGTCGTAGTGCTTGAAAGCGAGGTGATTCCGGGAATCTTTGCCTTCGAAGGCTATTTTGGAAACGTCGGTAAAGTATTCGGCCATGATTTGTTTTGGGAGTTCAGTAGAGTTGCTAATTAGGTCGTGGATGTAACTATTGAACGGGGCGATTAGTCAAGGTAAGAATCGAGTGAGATGAACCCTCGGATCGTGAGAGAGGGAAAGAAAACGGAGGATTGGGCCCGTTTTAATTCGTTTGAGGAAGGTCCAGTTTTTGTTGAGCCTCGGAGATGTCCTTGCATACGATCCATTCTTCGCAACCGTCCAAATTGGTCCACATTTCGGCTTCGTCGCCCCTTGCCACGAAGGCTCCCCTCATGGGAACCATCATTTCTTCCAATTTTTCTCCGATCTCCGCGACGACGTCGATTTCGTCTTCGCCGATTTCATCGAGACCGGACACGTCGACCAGGATCTTCTCTATGCCCTCGTTGATCGTCTTGCGCATGCGAGGCTCGATATTCTCTTTGATTTCGTCGATCACGAACTGACTCATCGGGTTGGGTACTCTGAAATAGAGGACGTCCTTGATGATTTCGAAGTATTGATCGGATGGATCGAGCTTCAATATCTTGTACATTGTCGAACTTACGGCTTGGCTGTCGATCGGTTTGGATATGAAATCAACAAAACCCGCATCCATCGCTTTTTTCATGGAAGCCTCATCCCCCTTTACGCTCATCCCTATGATCGGACTCCTCATTGCTTTTGGGTTCGTCTTGAGCTTGCGGCGAATTTCTATCGCGGAGTCTTGGGACAAGGATATGCTTATGATAATGGCCGAAAAGGTCGTCTCGTCACATGCTTTGAGGGCGCTCGATTCGTCGGAGGCGCTCTGGAGTTTCCACCCTCGGGCGGAAAACACGTCGGTCAACTGGGAAACGATGTGTCGTTTTTCCTCCACAACCAAAATCTCGATTGAAGAATGACCAGCGATTGCTCTGCTTTCGTCGTCCGCATCCAGGAGAATATCATTCTTGGTGTTCCCCTCGATCGCAAGTTGGTTCATGTGATAAAGGCGGCGGCCTAAATTACGGATCATTTTGACCGCAAATTTTGGGTTTTCGGCAACCAGCGTTTCCAACTTGTTGTCAAAGTATTTGACTTTCGTTTTTGTCTTTGCCCGCACCGTGGCTCCTCTTTTGTACATCAGGATTTCGCTCAGTTCTCCGAATATCGCTCCTTTTTGACCAATTTCGTTGAGGATCTTGTTGTCTCTGATTACCTCGACGACGCCTTCGTCAAGGATACAGAAACCTCGGCCCAATTCTCCTTCCTTAAGGATCGTATCGTTTGCTTCGTATTCTCTGGTTTCGTACATGGGGTAATGTTTGTTTGGGATGAGAGACTAGGCAAACCTGATCGGTTTGCGAAGAGAAGGATCATATAATCGTCTTTTTAAGCTTAAAAAAACAAGCACTTTTATTGGGGGATTCGGTGAGCCGACAGGTGCTGGATTCAGTCCTTTCGATGGCGTTGGGCAGGAGTGATCTTTTCTACGGTCAGTTTTCCCATGAGTTCGGCCGCGGGAAGCATGGATTCGGTAAGCGATTGTCCTTGCAGGGAACTGGCGAACAACGTGATTCTGTCTGCCGGGCATCGCACCTTGCCCAAGGCGGGATCGAAGTTGACCCATCTTCCCTTGAGAAAGAATTGAGTCCACATATGGTAAACCATGGCCTTTTCAACCCCCTTGAATTCATCGACGTAAACAAGGCCCGAGACTACTCTCGAGGGGATCCCCATCGCTCGACCCAAGGCCGCAAGAAGGATCCCGTGTTCGGTACAGTCTCCTTCCCTTTTGCGGGCGACTTCGCTCGCCGAGGCAAAACCGACTGAGAAGTTTTTCCTCGAGACGTAAAACGAAACGAAACGACAAAGTTTTTCAGCCATTTGGAAAACGTTTTTCGAACCTCGACAGGCTTCTTGAGCCAAGCGTTTGATGAGTTTGTCTCCGCTGTCGATGAGAATATTGGCTTCGCGGAATTCCCTATCGACTTGGCCCGGATGTCCCTTGCCGTTGCGAATTGCCTGCCAGTCTTCGGCCAGTACCTCGACTTCGATGGTTCGTTCGTCGATACGGTTCAGTTTCTGCGTCTTTCCCTCGTATGAGATTCCGATTAATTTTCCTTCCGGAACACTCAATCGGAAGACACAGTGTTTGGCATTCTCCGGGATTGCTTCGTCCAGGGAGAGAATCGTATTCATCAGAAAGTCGTTTGGGGCGGGTTCTTCTTTTTTGGCCTCCGCTTCGGAAGATTGGCGGATGTCAATGTCCAGTCCGCCCATGTTCATTTGTGTCCTTACGGCAATTCCCTGTTCGTCCAACCAATTGGTGGTTTTCATCGACCCGACCTTCGTCACAAGCTCGATTTCTGTTTCGAAGGCAGTGGTTTCCTTCCTTCCCAAGGTGACTTTCCCGGGCCCTTTTGTTCTGACGATTGCCTTGGTGGGCTTGGCCATTCCAAAGTCAGGCGAATAAACAAGGACTTCGTAAGTTTGATCCGGTTTCCTGAATTCCCTCTGGCGAAGGAATTTAAGCAATCCCCAAGTCATCTTTCCCTTTGGGTCGAGGGGATACCTCTTCGTCGATTCCCTGAAAAACTGTTTTTCCTTCACCACGATCTCGTTCTTCTCCACCCATCCTTCTTTGATGATGGGAATTCCCGCCATGAGCATCTCTCCTGAAAAGCCCAGGATTTGGCCCTCGATCGTCTCACGCGTCCTCTCGACGACTTTCATTTCAATGACTTGGCCCGCCCGCTTGATTTTCATTTCGAAAATACTTTCGGACATGACCTCTCCGTTCTTGAGCTTCATGGTCGAATGGGCGAACCCGACCTTCGAATTGCCCAAGAAAACTTCGTACCAGCGATCCGTGGGACCGAACTCTTCGGAATCCTTTGCTTCGGCTAAAAAGCCTTGGAGCCAAAAGATGCAAAGGAGCATGAATTGGACAATGAGTCGATTGAGCATAGTTGCAAAATGGTTGGAACGACTTGGCGAGGAGAAGCCTTGGTATGGACAATCTGCCCAAGCATTTGGTAAGAGTCGAGTCACAATGCCAGAGAACGAACAATTTGATCTGATCGTAGTGGGAGGAGGCAGCGCCGGCTATGCGGCAGCCAGAACTTTTCACGAACATGGAGGGAGGGTCGCCGTGATTGACGGTGCGCCGCAACTTGGGGGTTTGTGTATTCTCCGAGGGTGCATGCCATCCAAAACCCTCATCTACTCGGCGGAGGCTCTGCATTTGGCCAAGCAGGGTAGGGTTTTTGGTTTTGAAGCGGGTTCTCCTGCGGCGGATCTAGCCGCCATGCAAGAGCGCAAGAAAAAGGTGATTGCCGAATTTGCCGATTACCGGCGTGGGCAAATCGAGGACGGACGATTTGAGCTTTTCCGGGAGCGGGCCTCTTTCGCCGATCCATACACCATGACCTTGAGTGGCGGACAAAGTTTGAGAGGAAAAAAAATTCTTCTGGCTACGGGATCGGAGGTTTCGGTTCCACCCATACCTGGCTTGAACGAGGTTCCGTACAAAACGAGCGACGAGGTACTCGATCTAAATGAGGTGCCTTCCGAGTGTCTTGTCCTTGGCGGCGGGGTGGTGGCCTGTGAACTTGCCCAGTTTCTCGCCCGGGTAGGCTCGAGAGTCACGATCCTTCAACGAAGCCCTCGTTTGCTCAAGGAGTTTTCCGAGGAAGCCTCCAAAACCGTTGAACGGGCAATGAGTGAGGAAGGCATTGAAATTTTGACGGGCGTCTCTCTGAAATCTTTCCAGTCGCTCGGGCAAGAACAGACTCTGGTTACCTTTGAACGCGAAGGGCAGGAGCAGCAGAGGGAGACAGGCTTTTTGTTTCTGGCCTTAGGGCGAAGCCCTGCCACCCGCAGACTCGGCCTTGACGAAATCGGGATCGATCTTCTTCCGAGCGGACACGTACGGGCCAACGAGTTCCAGCAAACGAGTCTTCCTCATGTCTACGCGGCCGGGGACTGCGCCGGTCCTCACGAGATCGTTCACGTCGCCATCCGCCAAGGAGAGACGGCGGCCTTTCATGCCTTGGGAAAAAAAGTCGAGCCTATGAACTACGATCATTTGTTGACCGTTGTTTTTACCGATCCTCAGGTTGCCCGGGTCGGTTTGTTCCCCGAGCAGCTGCGTGAACGTGGGATTGAGTTTCTTTCCGCATCCTATCCCTTCGATGATCATGGCAAGTCCATCCTGATGGAAGCCAAGCACGGGTACGTTGCAGTCCATGCCGAGAAGAGCACCGGCCGGGTTTTGGGTGCTGAATGCGTTGGAAAAGATGCCGGGGAGCTGATCCATTCCCTCTCCCTTGCCGTGTCACTCGAGGCAACCGTGCATTCTTTGATCAAAGCGGACTGGTACCATCCGACTCTTTCGGAAATTTGGACTTATCCCTTGGAAGACTTGGCCGAGGAAATTTCTTTTCAGTAGAAGTAATACATCATGAAGATAGCGAGGCCTGCCAAAAGGCCTGCCCAAAATCGATCTTCGGAAAAGAGACTGATCGGCTTTCCTTCCACGTGAGAGCGAATGACCGCTGCGAAGGCAATTTCTGCAAAAGCAAACCAAGTCCAAGTTGCGGCAACGATCCCGGAGACCAAAGGACTTGTCCATCCTCCGACCATGGTGAGCCCGAGGACAACGTATAGACCAAGGGTCAGGAGAACTTTCATGCCCGCCTTTTTGAGAGTGCTCGAATCATGGCCTCCCAATTCGGTCCAGGTGAATTTTCCTTTTTCACCGTCGGGTTGAGTTTGCAGACTGACGACCACGTTTAGAATCAAAGCAATGATGGAAGCAAGAAAAGCGGCGTGAAAGAAATTGAGCTTGGATCCGAAAAGTTCAAGGATCAAGTCACTCTTGGCAAGGGTAAGTTCGTAGAGTGATGGCCACAAGGGTTGCCCGTCGATCTCGATCGGCGCAAAAGCAAAGGAGAAGAAAATACCGCTTAGTATTGCCGTGATTCCGCCGGCACCAGTAGCTCTTTTCCAAAACATGCCAACGAGGAATGCGACGACGAGTCCCGAGACCAGCTTCATTTGGTTGGCGGCTACGTAGATGAAAAAAGGACTTTTGGAATTGGGATCCATGATGGCAATCGAAACAAAGGCGGCGACCACGATGAAGATTGCGATCCATACTCTTCCCACCCATACGAGTTTACGGTCATCTGCGTCGGGGTTCAGGTATTTCTTGTAGACGTCGAAAGTAATGATTGTGGCGGCGGAATTAAGCATCGAGTCAACTGTCGACAAAATCGCGCCGATTAGGCCTGCCGCAACCAAGCCGAGCACGCCATAACCGATTGGCTTGACGTATTCCGTCAGGAGGGTGATGAACACGTCGTCGGAGGCTACGACCATGTTGTTTTTCTCAAAGAGATAAAAGGCGGCGATCCCAGTGCCGATGGAAAAGAAGGGAATAAGCAACTTGAAGAAACCGGCGGTAATGATTCCGATCCGGGCCTCCTTGTCGGAGCGTGCCGAAAGCGCCCTTTGGACGATGAACTGATTGGTTCCCCAGTAAAAGAAGTGGAGAACCATTAGACCACTGAGCATTCCTGTCCAAGGAAGGGTCGGGTGGTTGCTTGGTTCATAGAGATGCATCTTTTGGGACTCCGGCGCTGCCGCCGCATCCATCGCCCGCATTCCGGACCAACCTCCGACTTCAGGCAAATTGAAAACAACGAATGCAACGATGAGACCACCGACCAACATAAGAACGGATTGGACTACGTCGGTGACAATTACCGCCCTAAGTCCACCCAATATTACGTAGGCTCCGGTTACCAGGGCCATTACGAGGATACCGATTTGATAGTGAGTGGGATCGACGTCGCCGGGCGAAATCTCATCGTTTGTCTCATTTCCTCCCATCAAGGTAACAATCGGCACCTTCTTGGCATCGTAGCCGGAACCAGGCTCGATCAAGTCAATGGAGTCAACCCTTCCTTGTTCGTCGATTCGGGCTTGGGCTTTCGCTCCGCCTTCTCCAAGCACGATCACTTCCGGAGCTCTTGCGTATTTTCTCCCTTGGTTTTTCACTTTGATCTCGCTGAGAGATCCAGCGGCGTCCACTACGGCCTCGACGGTTGCTTTGCTGCCGGTGTCTCCCTGCAGCAATCGGTTCACGGATCGGGAACCGAAGTAAAAGCCGGGAACCATTTGGACGACGACCATGATGACGACCATGATGACGGCGAAACTCAATCGACTTCGGTCATCATAACGCTTTCCCAAATATTCACTCAGGGTGAACACGTTCATTTTTCGGTATACGGGAAGAAAACCGTAGCAAAGCAAAAGAAGTCCGGCTATGGCAGTGATCTCGAACTGGCTTTGGGCAAAGCCTACGATGTATCCGACCCCCATCATCCCCGCGATATGGTTAGCCGAAACATTCGAACCGAAGATCGAGCCGGCTACCCCCCACCAACGGGTCGTCTTCCCTGCGAGAAAGTAGTCTTCCGAACTATCCTCCTTTCTTCCCGCAAAGAGGCCAAAGCCCATTACTGCCAGGAGCGAGCCAAAGAAGATGAAGAGATCGGTGGTGGAAAGCAGGCTGTTCATTGAGCAAGCCTATCGAAAGAACGCCGCAAGTGGAAAGGTAAAAGTCTTGTTGGAAACCAAAAGAATATATCCGTTGAGGGGATACTTTGGTTTTTCAACCGTTGAGTTCGTTGATCAAGGCAGCTTGATCGTAGGTTTGCCATTTAGCCAACCGAGCGAAATCAGGAATTTGTCCATTTCCAAGACCGTCTTCTCATAATAGTTGCCTTTTTTGCCCTGGTTGAAAAAGCCATGGGGCTGCCCCTCGTACACGTGAAGGTCCGAGCGGCTCCCGGCCTTTTCCATAAGGGCCTTGAATTTTTCGGCCGTGGAAACAGGAATCAGTTTGTCTTGGTCGCCAAGGAACACGATGGCGGGCGGAACGCCCTTGCGAATGTTGTGCATGGGGGAAATTTCTTTCCATCGGTCCTTGACCCGATCGTGACCGTAGCCCTTGGGGCCATTGTCGTAGACCGGGTTGAACAGGACGAGGGCATTGGGCTTGGAGGAGACTGACGCATCTTCACCGTCCTCTTCGAGGCCGGGAACCGTCCCGGTCGCCGCGGCCACGTGGCCACCGGCCGAACCGCCGCCCGCAGCCAATCTTTTCGGGTCGATCCCAAGCTTTTGGGCATTTTTTCGAATCCAGCGTACGGCCGACTTCCCGTCTTTGACGCATTCGAAGGGGGGAGTGCCTTGCCTGCTTCTTACCCGGTAGTCCGCAGTCATCGCGACCATTCCACGCGAGGCTAGGTATTCGCAGTGGGGGGCAAATTGAGCGGGGTTGCCGCCGGACCAACCGCCGCCGAAGAAGAAAACGATGGCAGGCCGTTTGTCTTTTTGGGCATTATGGTCTTTGGGATAGAAAGCGTTGAGGATCAACTTCAATCCACTTGCTTCTTTGTATACCAAGTGCTCGGCTCCTTTGATCGGGGGGGCGACCTTGCCATCTTGGGCGAAGCAAGGACAGAGGAGAGACGTTGAAAAGGCAAGGAAACAGGTGAGTGTTTTCATGATGGCGGCCATCTTCTGAAAACCTGGTGGCTCAGGGCGAGTTCAAATTATCGCTCGTCCCTCACAATGATCCATTCTTTGCGATCGTAGTCGTAAAATAACCTGGATCCGTCGAGTTGACCGTAGAAATAAAGCCAACTTTCGTTGGAATTGTGATAAAGGAAGGGATAAATGTCTTCGTCGGTCCAGAGCCAACCCATTTCTTCTTTCCAAAGCCATAGCCCGGCGGTCGGGCTTTGGACGGGGAAAATCCAACCGAGCTGTTCATGCAACGCCCAACCGTTCGGGTTCTGATAAAAAGAACCGAACCAAGGACTAATCCACCAATCTTTGGTGGCACTCGGTTGAGCCTCTATCCAGGTTGGTTCGGATCCTTGCTCCGGAGTCACGAAAGTCTCTTTGCTACCCAGGGAAATCCCTTCTTCATTGCTTGCATAGGCCCGATAAAAATATTTTTTGCCTGGTTGAAGGCCATTAGCAGTGGATGAGAAATCAGAGGCATTCTGATCGACGATCAATCGAAGAACAGCCTCCGAGCCAGCTTCGAGAGAAGGCCTGGTGGATATGAGGAAGCCTCTCTCGATTACCGGAAGTCCGCCGTCATCAAGCACGAAGCCTTGCAGGTAAGCCGACGTCTCGGTGATGGATTCAGCCATTCCGGTCTCGGCAACGGGACGGAACAGATCGATTACTTCAACCGTTACCTTGCCATCCGCGAAAG
>JAYOII010000104.1:6245-9207 GCA_038118685.1 Opitutia bacterium | reverse complement strand
CGGGACTCTCGGAACCGCCCTCGGAATCGCTCATGACTCCCAAAACCCAAGTTATTTGCTTACCGGCGAACTCGCTTTCCTTCACGATTCCAATGCCTTGCTCGCATCCAGAGAGTTCTCCGGAAGTTTGTCCGTATTTCTGGTCAACAACCAAGGCGGAGGCATTTTCGAGAATTTATCCGTTGCCGGACTTCCCACTTTTGAGAAATGCTTCGCCACACCACAGAATTGTAACTTCAAGATGCTTTGCGAAGCCCACGGCGTCGAGCATGTTCTGCCCGGGAACTGGGAGGAACTGATTGAGTTGATCCAATCCTCTCCCGCATCAGGAATCCGAGTTGTCGAGATCAGAACCGACCGCAAAAAAGACCGGGACACCAGGCGCGAGCTTCTTGGTCTCGGACCGGATGCCTAGAAAGCCAAATGCCTGAACTCGCTGAAGTCTTGTTCGCCACCAAGGCATGGGCCAAGGGGAAGGGACGTAAGATCAACAAGGTCGAGACGAAGAACGCTTCCCGGGTGTACAGGGAGCTTGATCCGGCCGTTCTCAAGCGGACTCTCAAAGGGAGCGTTCTGCTGGGATCCGAAACCCATGGCAAAAAAATGCTCTTTCGTTTTTCAGGAGAAAGATGGCTCGGGCTTCATCTAGGTATGACGGGTTGGCTTTTCGAGGAGGATCCGGCCTATCCATCGGCCAAGCACGATGCCCTCGTTCTGCGACAAACCGAGAGAAGCCTGGTTTTCCGGGACCCCCGCCAATTTGGCCGCATCCTCTGTCACAAGGGCAAGGGCGCTCCCGGGTGGTGGAGCAACTTGCCTCCGGAGGTTCATTCCGATGCCTTCACCTTAGAACGGGTCAGAGATATTTTGCAGCGGAGAAAGCGGGCCCTCGTCAAGGCAGTCCTGCTCATGCAGGAATTCTTTCCCGGAATTGGCAACTGGATGGTGGATGAAATCCTTTGGCGGGCTCGCATTCACCCGGCAGAACGGGCAGGCAACCTATCTCCCGCCAAACAAAAGGCCCTTTGGGAACAAACCCGATTCGTGACAAAGGGAGCCCTTGAAACGGTCGGGACGCGAGGAGGCGATCCACCTGCAGGCTGGTTGTTTCACGTACGTTGGAAAGACGGGGGAAATTGTCCTCAATCAGGCAAATCTCTCGTACGCGAGACCGTGGCCGGGCGAACCACCTGCTGGTGCCCTTCTTTGCAGCGCCTGACCAAAAGATAATTTATTTTCTAAGGTTTTGCGTTCCTTTGCGTCACTTAAGTTGACACGGTCCCCGTGCCCACGCTTTAACTTACCGTTACAATTTGGAAAAACCCTCCGCAGACGCGAATTACCGTTATGAAAATCACCCTTCCCTCAGCGACCTTCTTCCTACTTGTCGTCTCTCTGACCATCAAACAGACACAGGCCGTTCCATTGAGCTTTTTGGAAAAATTCGCCATTTCCGAGAACCGCGAAGATGCCCTCAAGGAACTGATTCCCGGAACCCGCGAGTATTATTACTATCACGCCCTCCACGCTCAAAACCAAGGAGATGCTCTAGAACTCAAGCGAATCATCGGGCTATGGATCAAGCGCTACGGGCACTCGAGCCAAGTCAAGGAAATCCAAAACCGTCAGGCCTTGCTCGACTTCGAAAAAGATCCCGAACAAACCTACTCCCACCTGAAGAACGAATTGCGCCCCAACTTCAACCACAGCCGGTTGATCGAGGGGAAAAAGCCCACCCATCCGACCAAGCTCGACCCGGACGCCATCGGTTACGACAACTTTCTCAACCAAGCCTTCCGTCAGTACAAAAACGTGCAGGGAGTCTCGGATCGCGGACTGGAGACACTGGATCACGATGACCTCGATGCGGATAGGCTCAGGCACTTCCTCAGCCGTCTCCAAAGGCCCGACGTTCCAAACTTGCCCGCCTTCGTGGCCAAGGATCTCAAGGCAAAGTTCAGCCGGGGATTCGGTTCCCATGGCATTCACCGAAACATGACCAAGGCCCAGCTCGACGAACTTCTTCAATTGGAGCCCAAACTGATCGACAACTCGAACTTCATCAACGTCTACCTCACCAAGCTCGCTCCCTCCGACGACGTGGACGTCGCTTACGATCTCGAGGAAAAGGAAAAGCACCTCAACCGCATCTACCTCTTTTCCAAACGGCTCGCTCCCGCCCACAACTCACTCAAGGCGAACGCAATCTATCACATGCTCCGGTTACAGCGCTCCCGGGGCGAATGGAACCGTCCGCTTTTCATGGAATACCTCTCGCTCCCCCGACGGGGCGTCTACGTCAATCCGAAGAGGTGGGAGGAAGCCTTGCGCAGAGACCGTCGAATCGAAGTAAACCTGAGTGCCGACTACCGGTCTTTCACCGGGCTCGACAGAATAATCAACGACGAACCCTTGGTCCGGTCCTACTTCCTGAAGATTTTCATCAAGGAGCAAAACTACGAACCCTTCGTCCAGCTCGTCCGGGACGATTATCTCAAGCCCCTCTTTGCCGAGGCCAAGCTCACCTCCGGCTCAGGCGACCCCGAAAAATGGTACTCCATGCTCTCAGCCGGCGCCGTCAACAGCCTGCGCGAACGGATCGACCTCGACTTTCCGCACGACAACAAGGAATTCTTCGGGGCCAACGAACCCGTCCGGCTCAAGCTCGCGGTCAAGAACGTCGAGACTCTCCTGGTCAAAGCCTTCGAGATCAATACCTTCAACCATTACACCCGAAACCTCCGCCCGGTTGACACCACAATCAACCTGGACGGGTTGAGCGCAACTTGGGAACGCATCGTCAAGTACAAGGAATCTCCCATGCTCAGGTCGGAGAGGAACTTTGACTTTCCGGAACTGAAAAAGCCGGGCGTCTACGTAGTCGAGTTCATCGGGAACGGAAAGAGCAGCCGGGCCCTCGTTACCAAGGGGAATCTCAGAATCCTGGAAAAAGTCGGGCCAG